>JAUIHU010000191.1 GCA_030432175.1 Verrucomicrobiia bacterium
TTTGTTCTCGGATGATTTCCAACCTGGCGGCACGTTGCAGCAGGGATGGTACATTGATGACCTGACGTTAACCCAGGAGTAGAGATCGCTGACTGTAGCAATTGACTGAATTCAACTCCATGTCATTGGAAAGCGTTCAGCTTTTCCAGTCGTGAAAGAGAACCCGTTCGGCGTTGAGTCGGGCGGGTTTTTCTTTGTCTGGAAGCGCTTTTGTTGATGCGGTTTGCTTGCATTTCAGGTTAAATCCATCAGCCTGATGAATTGAGGAAATGGGCTTTTTAGCGCCAAGCCAGGATGCAACGCTGTGAATTTTTTATTGCACTGATCGTAGGACTGCTTGTTTTTGCAGGCAGTGGCTCCGCCTTGGCAAAATCTGACACGAGTTGGGTGGTCGAAAGCTCCGCTCTCTGGGTCGAAACTCCCATTTCACTTGCTGCGCCTGGTTTCCAATCTGAAGGAGAATATCTGGACGTCCTGTTTTCTGATTCCAGGGAGATTTCATGGATGATTCAACGCCGATCCGTCTTTAACAAATCCGGCGCAAAGTTTGTAGATGTCCCCTTTCCTCAAAATTTTACCTCGGCTCCAATTGCCGCCTGCGAATCAACAGGCGTCGGAGAGATTCTTTTAGTAGCCGGAAATGAAGTTTGGAAATGCAGAATATCCGAAGATTCAGAAATAATCTGGGAGAACACCCTGCCTCGCTTACCCAAAGGTTTTCGTTGCGTGGATGTTATTCAGGATCTGGATGGCGACATCTGGGTTCGGTCCAGGGAAATACTTTTTCGATTAGAGAACAAGAACCCGAATCAGGAATGGACTTTGGTATCAGGATCGCCCCATTGCGTGGAGACTCCAGGCGGTATGAGAAACGGGATGGGATTGGATCCTGATGGCAGGCTTTGGGCCTTTGGTTTTCGCTCAGCGAAGGCTGGATTCTGGATCTGGGACGCTCGGCGTGAGTTGTGGAAAGAGGTTCCATCGCCGGAAGGTGTGGGAAAGATTGGGGAGCGTTTGCCTGTGATGATCCATCAGACAGGCGCGGGCATTTATCCAATGGTACTATGTGGAGATGTGGTTTATCGGCTAACGGACTGGGTCTGGGAAAAGGTTTTTGAAGGTAAGAGGGAAAAGCCATGGATAGCGTCGTGGTCAAACGTTAATCAACAGCTTTGGATCTGGGATCGGGCTGGAGGTGGAAAGCTGACTCATTGGTCCCCTGACAATACTGAGAGCGCAGATGTAGTTGATTGGAAAGTGCATGGATTGGATAGCTTACCGACCCTTCTTGTTGCTTTGGAACAACCGGGAACTTTTCTATTTGGAACGCCGAATCGGGTGATGACGGGGCGCCGTGTTGCGAACGCCATTCACGACTGGACTCGGACTGGTTTGGAAATTGACAAACTGTCTGTAGAAGCAATTGGGTCAGGAACATGGGCGGCTCTGTCGGAAGCCGGTGATGCATTAGTGGAATTGAGGTGGGCGCCTGCTACTGAAGATAACAAAAGCAAAGTAGAATTGACGCCGGTGGTCAACCGGTTGGCAAACGATTTCCGAATTAATGATTTCATATGGTGGTCAGGCAATTACTGGTTGGCTACAACCAAAGGATTGATGATTCATCCTGCTTTGAAAGAGAGTAAAACAAGGTGGCCCCAAACCGGACAGGATGTGCAGCCACCCATGCCTGGGCAAACACCGGCTTTGAGATTACCAGCAGGGATCAAAGCAGAATCGGCATTAATTGGAAATGCAGTCTCCAGAATTGGAATCATTCCAGAAGCTGGAATCTGGGCTTTAATGGAAGATGGAAGTTTGATGTGGATTTGGACCCAACCAGAACTGGAGGCTCCAGGATGGGTGGAAAGTCACTGCCCCTGGCGATTGGAATCATCTTCTTTCATACAAGCTTGGAATCCGAATCAAGCGATTGTGAGCATTGGGAATCGGTCTTGGATCACAGAGGCAAAATACAGCTTTGTTGCGGAGGGCTGGAGTTGGAATCGCTCTGAGGCGCCAAAGGATTTCGAACGGCTGAATTCCTCAAATGAAATGAAATCGGCGCCGCCCGGTTGGGTAGTCAGTGGGGCGTCTGGACTGATCTGGATGGATCTGAATGGGAATCACAGTCAGAAGCAAAGTTGGATTTCAAAATCCACCGAAGATTTTTACTTTCATGATACGCAGTCGACCATTACTGGTGGAACATGGGAAAAGCCGACAGGCTGGCTATTTAACAAAGGCACATTATTCTCATTTCAAGGTGAAGCAGTCTTGAAAACGGGGAGGACATCCAATTCAGAAGTGCATCAATCGCGTTTGATTGGTTCTCTGGATCATTTGGGAAGTGGCCATTCTGTGATCCTATGCAATTCAACTCAATGGACAATATGGCCGGTTGAATCGAAGCGGATGCAAGTGGAACCGGTAAATATTTCAAATGTCGTTACGGAGGTGGCAACAGGTTCAACCGTTAAGAGAGATGGTTCCAGTCAAGTGAACTCTTTGGAAGAATCCAGAAATCCCTGGAAGCTTTGGGGAGGCATTTTGTCTGTTGCATTGATTGCTGGTGTTGGCGTGGTGTGGCGATTGAAAGGATCTGAATCTCGTGGAGGATTATTGAAAGCTGCACAGAACAAACTTCAGGGCTCAATCCACAAGGAATCAATGAATCCAATTAAAGAGCAGGGTTCTTCGGATGCAATGGAAAAAGCAATGCAGAATTATTGGTCTGTTTTGGGCCATGAATTAAGGACACCGTTGAATGCTATTCTGGGATACGCGGAGTTATTGGATGAAGATTTGCAGGGAGCTTCTGGCGCTGAACAGAAGAAAGATGTGAAACGCATCATCCAAGCGGCTCGCAGAGAAATAACCTTAATACGAGCGACCATTGATTACGCTTCTGGTGTCAGCGCTCCTCAAAAGAAGTTTGAGAGATTCAGGGTGACTGGAGCCATGGCGCGCCAGGCTGCATTGCAAGCCATTCGTAACGTTTCCTCGGTTTCATTCAGCAAGCAGTGCGAGATCAAGTTGGAACCCAATCTATCTCGAACTGAAGTTGGGCAGGAAAGTGATTTAATAAAAGATCCATCTCCGCCGGAACTGGCTAGAATGATTGAGTATTTTTTAGAAGCCTGTCTGCATGCGGATCCGGGTGGAAGATTTCACTTTGAGATCAGCGAAAATTTGGGGCAACCAGCAGGCAAATACAACATTGGCTCCAGGAAAACTGAGTCAATAGGCATCAGACTCTGGGGGTGTCAATGGCCAGAGGATCATTTAGAGTTAAAAAAATGGTTGGCTGAAATGGACCCATGGAAGAGTTTGTTTGAAGAGGAGGGCGGTGAGAACGATGCTGCACAGTTTCGGTGTCAGGATTTGCCATTGTGGAAAATTTGTCTGGCGCTGAGTCAGACCTTGGCGAGGAGAATGGGCGGGGAATTAGGTCTGGTCGATGATGAAGGTAATGACGCAGAAGTAAAAAGGGTGGCAATGCAGTTAAAGTTTTCACCTGTGGCTGAACAAGGGTAAAAAAGACGCAGCAGTTTGTAACTGCATCGGCATAAATAAAAAAATGCAGCAAGGCGATTTGTTAAGTAATGAATAGAAAGCTGAGGAGTTGATTCAAGTTGGGCGGAGTCTTGGTAAGGTTGAGTCCAAGTATGGAGAGTGGAGCCAGCATTTGAAACAGGCTGAACAGCAAAACACTCCCTGCTTAATAGCGCCCCGAGCTGAGTCACACCGGAATGAAATAGAAACTATCAATATGGTCGAGCATCAAAAGGGTAAGCTATTTGTGGTTGTGTTGATCTGGCTGATTGCGGCCTGGCTTCCGGCGCAAGACATAACAGGAGGCGAGAGTCGAAATGCAATCGGAACCATTCCTTCAGTTATATTGAATGGTATTGCTCTGGATGGAGAAGGAAAAGCAGCTGCATTTCCTCGCGTTCGATTTTATTCACAAGGGAAACTGATTCGAGAAACGCGAGGTGACTCCGAAGGAAATTATTATCTTTGGATTCCGCTCCTGGAATCTTCCGGGATTTCCGGGGCTTTGCAGGCTTTTTCTGGAGACAAAGGAATTTGGTTGGAAGGATTGGAGTTGACGAAGGGCGAGATACTGAAGCGGGATTTGCAGCTTCGAGAAGCTGTCAGTATTACCGGCGCTGTAACGGCGTTAGACCGATCAACGCCATTACCCAATATTGCGATCTATGCTACTTCATTGGATGAAAGCGTAGAACCTTTCGTGACTCGAACTGATGAGCGGGGTGTGTATCGATTTGTGCATTTAAAACCTGGAAAATATCGAGTGCATGGAATGAGTGAGGCGGGAGAAGTCCTGCCATTGGAAGGCTCGGAAGTGGAGACCAGCCCTGAATCGCCCCCAGTCGCGTTGAACTTCATGATGCCCCCATTTCATCAAGGCAATTGGACCCTATACCAGCGCCTGGACGGACTCGTTCATCAGGAGGTCACATCATTGTTGCAAGATCAGCAAGGGGCGTTGTGGGTGGGAACACGCGCTGGGATCAGTCGATTTGACGGAGCTGAGTGGATCTCTTACACGACACAAGACGGGTTGGTAGATAACAGGATTCAGTGTTTGAAGCAAGGTCCTGACGGTGGAATATGGGCAGGTTCAACGAACGGGGTTTCACAATGGGATGGAGTTAAATGGACCCCTCATCCGTTGTCGACGCTGAGGCCAGGAAACGAAGCGCTTCAACTGTTTGTGGATCCTTCACAACAGGTATGGGTATTGTCCAGGAAAGGGGATTTGATTTTGGTTAATGCAGACGCTGGACCAGGACAGGAGACTATTCAGCGACCACAACGTTACCGGGATACGGAGAGCGGAGAAGAACAGCAGATATCAGAATCACTCTGGCGGGTTCATGGGGCAGGATCGGACAACACTGGTGGAGTTTGGATGGGGACGTCACTGGGTTTGTTTTACTGGAGCGGAACTCAATGGCAGCGGGAGCCGATTTTAACAGAGACGGCCATGGAGCCTGGAGCCAGGTTTGCGCCCATTCAGAGCCTTTGGCGGGACAGTGAGTTTCTGTGGATGGTGACTTACACGAATGAGATTTTCCGAAAGAAATCAGGAGACACCGCCTGGGAGGAATTGGACCTGCCCGTTGGACTTGAAGACTTCATTATTCGAACTGGAGCTGCTGATGATTTGAACGTTCACTGGTTTGGCTGTTCGGAAGGATTGTTGCGCTATTCCAATGGAGTATGGAGAGCATTCAGCGCGGGCTCTGCCTTTTTGGGATCTTCTGTTAACACCGTTTGTGTCACCAGAGATGGATCTGTCTGGGTTGGCGCGGGGAACGGGCTGGTTCGATACGAAGAGAGAATGTGGCGACGTTATGACACCGCCGATGGAATTCCTGATCGAAGTATTAACGATTTGTTATGGTTGCAGGACGGCACGTTGATGGCAGCGACAGATGTGGGGCTCTATTCCAACAGTGGAACTGGCTGGTTGTTAGAAACAGGCGGAGAACTTTCCGCCGGAACTGAGGTTTTTAAAATACACCAGACTGAAGATGGCCGGATATGGATCGGCAGTTCAAAAGGATTGTTAACTCTGGGAAATTCGATCAACCAATGGTCTTTAGCTCTGGATGCGACGGAAGCAATGAAAGACGAACTGGTTTCAATCGCAGGTTCAACTGGCGTGAATGATGTCTGGACCGTTCGCGCAAATGGACGGGCGAAAAAGTGGAGTTCCAAAGGTGATGAAATCATTCCGGGAGAAACCGTTTCTGCTTTAAACAATCAAACTTCGGTTTCTTGCTTGTTGGCTGATTTAGATGGGCAGTTATGGCTTGGATCCGAAGATGGCCTGTACATGCGCCAACCCGATCAATCAAATTGGGAGTTGGTGGAGATCCAGGCTGATTCAACTCAAGCACAGGATTCTATTAAATCTCTCTTTCAGGATTCACAAGGAACGTTATGGGTTGGGTTTGAAAATTCCGGTGTCGCTTCCAAGAGTGAAAGTGGGCAGTGGCGTCTATATGATCCTTCAGACGGAGTTTCATCCTATGAAATTCTGGATATTGTGGAAGATGATCGGGGAAGGATCTGGTTTGCTCATGAAGATGCAATCAGTTTGTTTGATGGAATCGCGTGGAACTCACTCGATGCGCGAAATGGATTAAAGCTAAGTTCCATCCGGGCGCTGACACGTTATGAAGACGGTTCAATCTGGATGTCTGGAACTGGAACGATTGCCAGCTACCGTCCAGCTATTCGAAAACCACCTCAACCCGGTTTCACATTCGAGAAGAATCCGAATGACAGAGCGTTGTGGGAAACGGTAGATCAGTCGGCTCTGCACAAATGGAATGTGGGGGATCAGTTGCGTCTTGAGGTGGATGTTGTTGATCTGGAAACTCCGGCAGCTAAACGGCGCTTCCGCTACAGCATACAAAACGGAAAGCTTGATACCGCTGCACGATCCGAAATGGCCTATCAGGAAGTTGGCTGGAGTGGCGCAGTTGATAGCCGATGGATCTTCTGGCGGCCTTCCAAGAGAGGCGTTCATACATTGGGAGTCCAGTATATTGATCTGAATCTGAACTACTCGGAACCCATCTGGCTGGAGGTAGATGTGGCTCCGGTCTGGTATCGAAACTTGAGTATAATTGGACCGATGGCGATGGGATCAAGCGCTCTACTAATCTGGATCTCGATCATGGCGCTTCAATATCGGCGTCAAAAATCGGAATCCAGTTTGTTGAGGGAAGAAATTTTCCGGCGCGCGCAGGATGCTCAAATTGAAGCGGAGCGAGCCCGACAGCAGATTGAGCTTAAGAACAAACAACTTGAATCTGCCAAAGAAAACGCTGAGCAAGCCAATCGTGCTAAATCAGATTTTCTTGCTGCCATGAGTCATGAATTTAGAACTCCTCTGAACGCCATTGTCGGGTACAGCGAGATGCTGGTTGAAGAGGCGCATGATGACGAGACTGATCCGAAACGATTGACGCAGGACCTTTCAAAGATTCAAAGCGCCAGCAAGAAACTATTGCAATTGATCAATCATGTTCTGGATTTATCCAAGATCGAAGCGGGCAAAATGACTCTGTTTCGCGAGGACTTTGACCTGGAAACGTTGATTCAGGAAGTTGTCACGACGACTCAGATATTGATTGAAAAGAACAACAACCGATGGGAGCTGATTTATGCAGAGCGACCTGGAAGTCTTTACACAGACCGGACCAAGTTATCTCAGACACTGTTAAACCTGATCAGTAACGCTGCGAAGTTTACGCAGGATGGAATGATACGAATTCGAACCAGAAAAGGGACCCTGGGCGACGCATTAAAAATTCTTAGAAATCAGCCATTTGAGTCATCAGACCGACTTGGGGACGCGACATTGTTTGAAGATTTGAATCAGGAAGCAATTTTGATTCGGGTAGAGGATACTGGAATTGGCATGACTTCGGAGCAGATGAATCGGTTGTTTGATTTCTATTCACAACCAGCGGGTGACTCTGCCCAACGGCTGGGTGGCGCTGGTTTGGGACTTACTTTGAGCAGGAACTTTTGTCGTTTGATGGGTGGGGAATTGTTTGTGGAAAGTGAGAAAGGGAAGGGATCGGTTTTTAGTGTACTGATACCGGTCAGAGTAAATAATGAGCTTTCTGAGTTAGCCTCCTCTGCAACTGAAATAGAACCCAATGATATAGTTGTATTGGAGAAAAACCGTTTTCTTGAGTCAGATCTGGAAGGGAGTGGTCCGC
>JAUIHU010000192.1 GCA_030432175.1 Verrucomicrobiia bacterium
GGTCGTTCTTAATATAAACATAAGGGGCCATATCCAGGGAGGCGCTCACGCCGAAATACTCATGAAATCCATGATGAATCGGGCTGTCAGTGATGGTTCCCGAAAAATCAATTCCTGGATCTCCTGCCCAGGGCCGATTCTCAGGCGCTGCGTCTTGATTGAGGAACGGCATTTGCATCCCGAGATGCCACTTACCTACAGCGCCAGTGCGATAGCCTTTGGATTGTAGCATTGTGCCTAAAGTTGTGCGATCCGCAGCCAGCAATGGTTCGCTGTAACCTCCCAGCACGCCGCTCTTCAGTCGGGTGCGCCAACAGTAACGTCCGGTAAGAAGTCCGTATCTGGTTGGAGTACAGACTGCCGAAGGGGAATGCGCATCAGTGAAGGTCATTCCTTGAGCGGATAATTGGTCCAGGTTAGGCGTTGGAATGGTGGAATCAGGATTTAACGCTCGCACATCGCCATAGCCCATATCATCCGCCAGGATCACCACGATGTTGGGATTACTTTCAGCGGCATGGGAGGAATCAGTTAACGAAAACGAGCTGAACAAGATCAGCGACGCAGACATCAGATTGGAAGCGAAATTCAATTGCATGTCGTATTTGGTTGGGTTCGGCTCCTATCATGAAACAAACCTCCAAATGAGAAAAACAAAAAAGGTGAAGACCTAAGCGATCTTCACCTTTTGTCGGTGAACATTTTCCCCCTCCGGGATCGTTTCACCTAAATTTCTGGACTGATTGCAGACTGAATTTACGTTAACGCCGCACTGGTCGTCCGCGGCGACGAAGGATTCTCCCGTCTTCTAATGACCGGCGACCTGAAATCTGCAGATCGAACACAGTTTCGCTGATTGGAGTGATGTTTCCTTTCTCATCAACATTGTATTCCTCCAGAAACTGGTTTCCTTCCATCAAAATAATACGATCCATCGTACTGCCGTTTCTGGATTTGATATCCACCCGACACTGCAAGCCAGGTGAAAATGTCAGTGAATAGCTGCTGGTCTTTTTGTCCCACTTCAAAAAGACAACCATTTGGTTCTCTCGGAAAATCTGGTAAATAATGCTGTCATCAGCGTTGTCCATGCGATCCATGATCACATTGTCTGCCCGCATATACTTCTGATAAATCAGGTCAGCTGTCCCGTCTCCATCCAGGTCAGTTTCCTGTTTGTCAACGGTGAGCTTTTGGGCGGGAGTTGGCGCAGAGGGGTTACCTGCTGTTTCCTGCGCCTGACTGGATAGCGCTCCAAGGGTTAATAAAGCTGCAGAAATAAACCTGCATGCGCTTCTTTTAATCTGAATGGACTCGGTCATAGTCAGTGAATCTTTGAGTTGCTAGGCTAGATTTGGCTCGATTGAGCTGGCGCCAATGCTTTAATCTAATCGATATTTAGTTCGATTTATGATTCTGTTTAAACGTCAGAATGACTTAGGCAAACGCCGGTCAATCTTTCATTTGTTATAAACCCATCAGACGACTAATTTTAACTTTTTTTTCAAATTAATTTTTTAATATTACCTAACATAATGAAATTCAACCTGCTTGCCATTGGATGGACTTCCAAGTTGAGTGAGATTCCTTTCTGGGGATTTGTACTGATAGGATACGGGATCATGGGAATCGTCACCTTTTGCTTTTATGGTTGGGACAAGAAAAAAGCTCGTGAAGAAGGATGGCGCATTCCTGAAACTACCCTGCATTTACTGGAACTGGCGCTGGGATGGCCGGGCGCCTGGTTAGCTCAAAGATATTTTCGACACAAAACCCGTAAAGTATCATTCCAGATATGGTTTTGGTTGATTGGAGTGTTGCATTTTGCGACATGGGGATGGTGGGGTTGGAAGTTGTTGCAGCCATCGCCCATCTGATTGATCATGACCAAATATCGGGATAAAGACTGATAAGCTTAACTTATCATTATTGAATCACAGATTAGGAATTCGGTTGCTCAATCCGGGTTGGTCTGTTAGTTGACGCTGATAATTGGAATGAAAATCGTAATACCAAAAGAAACACATCCGGGAGAGACGCGCACGGCAATGATCCCGGTGAGCGCTGACAAGTTGGTGAAAGCAGGAGCTGAGGTGATCCTGGAGTCTGGCGCAGGATTGGCGTCTGGATTTTCAGATGAAGATTACCGGTCCGTGGGAGTTAAAGTAGAAACAGATCGTTCCGAACTGCTTAAAACTGCGGACATGATCCTGCGCTTAAGAAAACCTCCAATGGAAGAATTGGCCCTGATCAAAGAAGGCGCCATTCACGTCAGCTTTTTGGATCCGTTTAACGAAAAGGAACTCGTTCAAACATTTGCGGACCGGAAGATCAGCGCCATCAGCATGGAACTGATTCCAAGAACCACGCGCGCTCAGAAAATGGATGCATTGAGTTCTCAAGCCAACCTGGCTGGTTATGTTGCTGTTGTGACAGCGGCCAATAACATTCCGAAGATTTTTCCGATGATGATGACTGCTGCTGGGACGATTACCCCTGCGAGGGTGTTCATTATTGGAGCAGGAGTGGCTGGACTTCAGGCGATAGCAACCGCGAAACGACTTGGGGCTCGTGTGGAAGCTTACGATACGCGTCCGGTTGTTGAGGAGCAGGTGAAGTCACTGGGGGCAAAGTTTGTTAAGTTAAACATTGGTGAGACCGGCCAGACCAAGGACGGTTATGCAAAACAACTGACAGACGAGCAATTACAAAAGCAGCGTGAGGAGATGAAACGCTATTGTTCCAACGCCGATATTGTGATCACCACGGCCCAGGTCTTTGGACGACGCGCTCCGGTGATTGTTACTCATGACATGGTTGAAGCCATGAAACCTGGAAGTGCGATTGTGGACCTGGCGGTGGAAAGTGGTGGAAATGTCGAAGGGATGGTCCCAAACGAAATCACCGACGTCAATGGAGTGAAAGTGATTGGAATCGCTAATTTGCCGGGACGAGTCGCCAACCATGCCAGTCAGGTGTATGCAGCGAATTTATTCAACCTGATTGATGAGTTCTGGGACAAGGAATCCTCTACATTCAAACTGGACCTGGAAGATGACATCATTCAGGGCGCATTAGTGACCCATGACGGCGCCGTGGTCAATGAACGGGTTAAAAATCAGTAATGAATAATCACCACTGCCATTGTTCTGCTGAAGCACAAAATGGCTGCGTGGCCTCCAAATGAAAGAATTTAAAATGAATCCGGAAACCATCAGTTTACTATTTTTTGTTTTTATGTTGTCGGTGGCGCTGGGATTTGAATTGATCTCGAAAGTGCCATCCATGTTGCACACACCGCTCATGTCGGGATCTAACGCCATTTCCGGCATAGCGCTCGTTGGGGCCGTTCTGGCTGCGGGGGCGGATCATGGGGATGATCGTATTGGTGTGGCTTTGGGAGTTGGCGCTGTGGCGTTGGCGACCATCAACGTGATCGGAGGATATCTGGTTACCGATCGCATGCTGGAAATGTTCAAGAAAAAAGATAAGGAGCAGCCATGAGTATTGTCGTTCAACTCGCATATATTTTCTCGGCCCTTTTATTTATTTTCGGGCTCAAACTACTCAGCTCTCCTGCCACTGCACGAAAGGGGAACATGCTTTCTTCGGTTGGGATGCTGATAGCAGTAGTGGTGACTTTGCTGGACAAGGATATCCTGTCTTACCAATGGATCATTGTCGGTATTGTGATTGGCGGCGTCATTGGAGCTTTGGTTGCAAGACTGGTGGCCATGACTTCCATGCCGGAAATGGTGGCGTTGTTTAATGGATTCGGAGGTTTAGCCAGTTTGCTGGTTGCCTGGGAGGGCTACCATCGCGCGCCGGAATCGGTGGATATGTTCATTGCGGTCTCAACTGTATTGTCTGTCTTTATTGGTGGAGTGACCTTTACAGGGAGTTTGATCGCCTACGGAAAACTCAGTGGCAAGGTGAACGGTAAGCCAATGCTCTTCCCGGGACAGCAGATAGTAAACTTTCTGATCTTGTTAGCAGCGATCGCCGGAGCTGTTGTTTTCTCAATCAATCCAACGGAGAATATGCCCGTTTTTCTGGGCTTGCTCGGAGTCGCTTTTGTGTTTGGTGTGCTGGCGGTGATTCCAATAGGTGGAGCCGACATGCCGGTGGTGATTTCCCTGTTGAACAGTTACTCCGGACTTGCGGCCTGTGCGACCGGGTTTGTGATCCAGAACACCATTCTGATCGTGACTGGAGCGCTGGTTGGAGCCAGTGGAATCATCCTGACGCAGATTATGTGTAAAGCCATGAACCGTTCCCTGGGCAACGTATTGTTCAGTGGATTTGGATCCGGTGGTGGATCCCATAAAGCTCAAGGAGATGTTACGGGAGAAATCAAACCCGTATCTGCAGAAGACGCCTTTATTTTGCTCGAAGCGGCTTCTTCTGTGGCAATTGTTCCAGGATATGGATTGGCGGTAGCACAGGCGCAACATGCGTGTCGGGAATTGGCTGAGCATTTGGAAAACAACGGAGCGGAAGTTCAATTTGCCATTCACCCGGTTGCCGGTCGGATGCCTGGGCACATGAACGTGTTGCTCGCTGAAGCTAACGTACCTTATGATCAATTGGTAGAAATGGATACCATCAATCCAATCATGGAAACCGTCGATGTCTGTTTGGTGATAGGCGCGAACGACGTTGTCAATCCGGCGGCGAAAGAAGAAGAATCCAGTCCCATTTACGGCATGCCGGTCATCGAAGCCGATCGCGCTAAAACTGTAATTGTGATGAAGCGTTCCATGGCGGCAGGATTTGCCGGTATCGAGAACCTGCTGTTTTACAAAGAAAACACTCGAATGCTATTTGGCGATGCCAAAGCGACTTTGCAGGCGCTGGTCAGTGAGTTTGAGAACTGAGCAGAAATTTTTGACACCCAAAAAACAATCGATCAATCCCTGATCAATAATGAGAAATCTTTATTTTATGTTATGAAATCTTTGACACCCAAAATATATCGATCATTTCATGCTCCATCTTGTCCCACTGAGGTTGTGAAAAGTCCAGTCACATGCCATCTTGAACTGCCACGCCCAAGGTATGAATTGTATCCAGTTAACGAAGGGCAAAATAAAATTTTGGGTGTCAGAGAAATTGCGGTCAGAGAAATTGCTTAATTGAGATCAAAGCTGGGATCTATCGGGGTCTTTTTGATCGTGGTTTGCTTAGCCCCTTTACTTGGTTTTGAGGATCTGGATTGATCTCAACCACTTCACAGCCTCGTCCGGCCAAACTTTTACTTCACCTTCAGAGTGCAATCCATACCCATGCCCGCCTGTCTTGTAGAGCAGGAATTTATGTGAGATACCTTTTTTGTTTAAAGCCAATGAGTAAGCTTTACTCGCTGTAACATACTTTTTGTCATCTTCAGAATGAACAATCAAAGTCGGTGGTATATCAGCCTGGAATTTTAATCGAGAAGACACCCCTCCCAGCCCGTCGTCCAAATACGCCGGGTAAACCAACATGGAAAAATCAGGACGGCAACTTTCTTCATCAACACAGTCAATGTTTTGGTATAAGGGGTCTTTAAATTGAGCGCTTGCCCTGGCCGCGAGATGTCCACCTGCAGAAAAACCGATCACACCGATTTGGGTCGGATCGATATTCCACTGGCTTGCTTTGGAGCGAACCAAGCGAATGGACCGTTGAAGATCCTGCAAAGCTCCGTCGCGATTGTTCGGATTTCGATACTTTAATACTAAAGCCGTCACTCCAGCTGCATTAAATCGTTCGGCGATTTCTGAACCTTCTTTATCAACGACCACATAACGATATCCACCTCCTGGACAAATGATGATTGCCGGTTTTGGTGAGTTGGATTCTGAAGCTGGCTCATTCGCATGGAAGAGTTGAAGAGTTGGCACACTCACGTTTGTTCTGCGTGTAAACTCGTCATTGCGAGGAACTGTTGATTCTGAAGCATCGGTATAGGCCCCAGGAATATTTCCAGTCGGCCAGACATTGTAAATCTTTTCCGAGTTACAGATGACTGAGAGAAAAACCAGATAGGAGATGTACAAACGGCGCATATTTTATGAATGAAATTAAGGTTATGACACCCAAATAAGTTTGCGACACCCAAAATATGAAATTACCCAAAATATGAAATTAAATTTATGATAAATTTATGACACCCAAAAATTTTCAAAAATTTTGCCCAAAAATTGTGTCAAAAAAACTCAACATCCATTTGACAGAATTGTTGAAATGGAATCATATTTTATCAGCTATTCAACCAAAGGAGGTTTGAAATGCCTTATGCTAGAAATTCTGTTGTACAACCTGGGTTACCAGGAGTTTATCATTGTATCAGTCGTTGTGTACGTCGGGCCTGGATTTGTGGGATTGATCGGCTGACTAAAAAGAATTACGAACACCGACGACGTTGGATATACCGACAAATCCAATGGCTCTCGGGTATTTTCGGAATAGAGATTTTAGCGTGTGCTGTGCTGAGTAACCACTACCACCTGGTCCTTAAAGTCAATCCTGACGTAGTTCACGGCTGGTCTGATGAAGAGGTAGTCAGACGTTGGAATAAAATCTACTCGGTCCGAAAATACTTCACCCGAATGAAGGGTGAGTTGGATGAGAAAATCATGAGGATGGCCCTGGATAGACCGGATCTGATTCAGGAGTGGAGATCCAGATTGTGCAGTATCAGTTGGCTAATGAAACAGATCAACGAACCTCTGGCCCGAAGAGCCAACAAGGAGGATGGTTGCAAAGGACGTTTCTGGGAAGGACGATTCAAATGTCAGCATCTGGCTGACCAAGGCGCTGTGTTGGCGTGCATGGTCTATGTGGACTTAAACTCGATTCGAGCCAAGTTGGCTGAAACACCCGAGACTAGCGATTTTACCAGTGTTCAGGATCGAATCGTTGCCAGCCAGGCAAAGCAGATAATGCAAGCCGGGAATCAAAATTCAGATTCAATTCAGAAATGGCCAGATCAGGACAGAGGCCCAGCACATCAAAGGGCAGATTGGCTGACGCCGATTGACGAAATTCGAGTTGGTCAGGAAAATCAGGGCTGGCTATTGAAATTGGAAGAGTACTTGGAACTCGTGGATGAGACTGGGCGCTTTATGAAAGAAGGAAAACGCGGCGCTATTTCTGATAATCTGTCTCCAATTTTAGTAAGAATGGGACTCCGAAAAAGCTCTTGGCTTCATGCAACTCAACATTTCGGAAACCGATTCTACCGCGTTTGTGGCCACGTTCATAGAATGATGGACGCAGCAAAACAGGTCGGGCAAAGTTGGTTTCAGGGAATGGGCTTTAGTAGAAAGGTCTTTCAGTAATTTTCAAAAGAAAATACGCAAATCTTTGATTTCTCAGGTATTAATTAATGAATGTGGCAGGCTAATTCCCAAAAGTTTCAGTCGCACAGTTTCAGTCAAAAAAGTTTGGGTGTCAGAAAAAAAAAGAGCTGTTTTTGCTGACATTGACAGATTCGGGGGTGCGATTAAAAGTGGGTGGCGCCTGCGGACCGCTGAGCCCCAGCTCGGCGAGTGGAGCCGGCTTTGAAGTGGACTGCGCCAATAAACAGCCATCCTCCTTTAATTTTCCAAGGCCGAAGGCCTGATACATACCAGCTCGGGCCTGCTGGCAGCCCAGGCTGGTATATGTCGCGCCGTTGAGTAGAAAATCTTTGACACCCAAAAAACTGTGAACCGGAAATCATCTGAATCCCAACGGGATTCCGCAGCACAGCCCAGGGTTGCGAGG
>JAUIHU010000193.1 GCA_030432175.1 Verrucomicrobiia bacterium
TTGGATCTATTCTATTTATTATCTTAATTACTGGATCAACAGAATCTCTATTAAGATGTCTGTTTTGAATTAAAAAAACAAATGAATCGATAGATTCGTGATGTAGAGATGCTTCAATTATTGATTCAAATAAGTTTTTTATCGATTGTTCCATAGGTAACTTATTAACATGTGAAATCTGTTTTTACCTGAATTAATAAGTTAATCCGGGTGATGCTTCTGTTCTAGATAGGACATGACTATCTTGGCTGACTGGATAATTGTAATAGATACGATAACATTGTGCATGTTTTCAGTGTACAATTACAGACTCCCTCTATTATCGGTCGCAGTATTTACAATTCAAGTAATATTTTAATTCAAAATGTCACAGAAATGTAAAAAGAAAATAGCCTTGCCGATATTTCTATTTAATTGTAGGATTGTATTATATTTATTTGACTGTAATTTTGCAACATGTTGAAAGAAAGAATATTAATTGTTGAAGATGATCCTGTATGTCTCACTTCATTGCGAGATTATCTGACGAGGCACAATTACCGTATACTTGAAGCGAAAACTGGTACTTCTGGGTTTGAAAAATGTCTAGCCGAGGAACCTGACCTAGTTCTTTTGGACTGGGCGCTGCCAGATCAAAGTGGGCCCCACGTTTGTGAGCGACTGCGCAAATGTGGATATATCAAACCAATTATCATCTTCACCGCACGCGAAGATATGGACAGTCAGGTATATGGTTTGAATTGCGGAGCTGACTCGTACTGGGTAAAATCTTCTCCGAATCGCGTAATCAAAGCTCGTATCGAAGCAATATGTCGACGATTGCGCGTCAAATCCATAGATGGTGAGTTCTTTGAGATGAACGGATGGACTGTTGATATTAAAAACAGGATAATTTCTTTTAATTCTAAACATTTGGATTTGTCCTTTAAAGAGTTTGGGATGTTAAAACTTTTAGTTCTTGCGAATGGGAACCCTGTATCGCGCAAGGATTTATTAACAAGCGTGTGGGGGTTTAACAGCATTCCGACAACGCGAACAGTTGATAATTATGTTGTTAAATTAAGAAAAAAGCTTGAACACGAATTTCAAAATCAGTTCAAAATTAAATCTATTCATAGAGTAGGTTATTCTTTAGTACAGAACTAACAACCTATTACGGGTTTCTACAAATTTTGTTCTTTTGTCTTTATTGTTTAGAACTTAGCTTTCTTGTCTATTTATTCAGTTATTTATAATTTACATTTTAACTGTTTTTCTTTCTTATAAACATGGTTGTGCGGATTAATTTGAAAAAATCCGCCATTTCTAATTTCATCATTCTTTCTGGATCAGCTACACTGATTTCCAAACATACTTGTCCTTTTTATCGATTTATCGATATTTGAAAATAAGAAAACCTAAACAAAACAAAAAATAAGAAAAACTAATCAAAACTTACGAAAAATCCAAAAAATGACAAATTATGCTAAGAATATGACAATTTATGTTTAGCCAGAAGAATCAGGTAAACTCATGATCTTGCCATTATTTCTGAGTTGATGAGGCTGTCTGGATTTTGGTGGGATAACCTTCGTCTCAGACACAGTGACTTGGAAACAATCAATGGTTGAACGTCAAATTTTTCCATTCTAAAGAACAAAACGTAATGAAGAAAACCCCCTCTATCTGGATTGGACTCGCAATGACTCTGGCTGTGGCAGCTCAGGGGCAGCACGCTAAGTTCAAACTACTCGACGGAATTCTGGGTACTGACTCCAGCAGTTCTGAAGCTCCATACAGCACAGACGAAAAATTCGTACATCCACTGACTTCTCCCTATGGGCATGAAGATTCATTTGTCACCACAGATGCCAGAGCATGGTTTGCATACCAGGACTTCGGTCAGGCATATGGTTTGGCTGGTGGCAATGCAAAACTGTATGCCTTACAATTACGCGTTGCTTTGACGGACCAGCTTCAATTTGTCGCATATAAGGATGGCTACACAGATATGGATTCAGGTTTAAATAGTTCTGTTAATGCTGGAGACGGTTGGAATGATATCGCTGCAGGTTTGAAATACAATTTTCTTCAGGATTGGGAAAATCAGTTTCATGCTGCAGTTGGGGCAGGTTATGAGTTTTCTCTGGGTGATGATGAGCCATTGCATGATGATGATGAAATTCGTCTCTGGGGTTCTGTTAACAAAGGATTCGGTAAACTCCATTTAGGAAGTACTTTCAACTATTACTGGGCTCCGAATAAGAATCGAGTTGAAGGTCTGGGAGACTCTGACCACCTGAGTTGGCATTTACATGCTGATTATCGTGTTTTGGATTGGTGGAGTCCGGTTTTGGAAATCAATGGCTATCACGTTATCAATGAGAATTCTCCTGGAATCCCTGTTCAAGGTGTTGATCTCGTAAACCTCGGTGGCGATACATCTGATTCTGTCATCACTTTGGGCATCGGAAGCGAGTTCCGTCCTATCGAATCTATCGGGATCCGCGGCGCTTACGAAATGCCAATCAATGAAACCGACGGTCTGTTCAATTACCGTTGGACATTTTCCACAGTTTTCTCGTTCTAGTCGGACGCTAGATTGAGTTGTTGTTAGGGCAAGCTCCCATCGGGATTGGTACCCCGGTGGGAGCTTGTTTTTTTGAATGATGAATGATGAATGATGAATGATGAATGATGAATGATGAATGATGAATCGAATGTTCCGAAAATAAACTCCCACTAACTGACCTCCTAGCCCTCTGGGCGACACGTGCGTAGCGAAGGGCGTTAGCCCTGGACTCTGGGCGACCCGTGCGTAGCGAAGGGCGTTAGCCCTGGTCTCTGGGCCCGCGTCAAACCAAGGGCATCCACCAGTTTCAATCCATTGTCAATGGAACCTCCTTATCACGTCGTTTGGGTAAAAATCCTGGACCTTCCCGCCAATATCGGGTCAGGAATCCCCTGAGTTGAGTGTAGACCTTTGGATCCCATTCAATCTGCATCAGTGAATTCCAGGGCGAAATGAGGATTTTTTGGATTTGCTCCTGAAGTTCTCGGGATGTTTTTGGTCCAACCTGAGGGTTGGGTTCCCAGCCCAGAGAACTCAGCCATTTCAATTCCAGAGCCAATAGGTTTCCCGGAATTGGATCATTTTCCACCAGCGCATCCAGAAACTCCAAACCAAGATCATAAAGTTGGTCCAAGGGCGTCTCTACTTCCGTTGTCATCTCCAACAGCGTGATCCAATACGATGCCTGCTTCAATTTGAGGTAGTTCATGCGGAGGGGGACGCGTGTTTTGTCCAGTTTGACTTCGCTTAACTGATGGAGGTCGGACCTTGGACTGCGGCGGAATGTGAATGAGCATTCGAAAAAAAGATCCAGTTTTCCTTTGAATGCTGATTTATCCCTTCTTGCGCCCTTGGCCACCGTGGAAATTCTGCCGTGCTCCTCGGTGAGCCATCTTACAATCAGACTCGTTTCGGTGAGGGGGTAAGTTCTGAGAAGGATCCCATGTGCAGCTTCCGGCGTTGGCATGAAAAAATCTCCTTAAAGACTGTGGAGCAATATCAAATCTCGGGTATGGGAAAATCATTCACTGCTTGTTGGGTCGTAGCATTTTCAACACGTTTCATGATTCGGCGTGAATCTTCATCCTGATCATCGTAACCCAGCAGATGCAACCAGCCATGAATTCCGTACCGAACCAACTCTTCAATCCAGTGAACGTTGAATTCGCGGGATTGCTGAACTGCCACAAGGGGGCAGATGATCAAATCTCCGCGAACAATCCATCCCTTATCTGCTTGAGATGCCTCTGCCCAATCATTCTCTGGATAATCAAACGTGATGATATCAGTAGGACCGGTGTGGTTGAGAAACTCTTTATTGATCCGGGCCATTCTGGAGGAAGAGACCAGACAGACAGCGATTTCGAATCCAGACGGGATTTTCCCCAAACAATCGGATCCAAGAAATGAAGACCAGACTGATTTCCAGACCTTTTTGAGGTAGCGGGTTGGAACGGATAGCGTTTCGCGTTGTTCGTTCCTCACCGAAAGATGCTGGGTGGGAGCTGAGTTTGTCATCAAATGGTTTCCCGGTGGCGTTCGTAAGCTTCAATGACACGCTGGACCAATGGGTGGCGAACCACATCCGATTTCGACAAGTTCATCACTCCGATCCCACTGACACCGCTCAATGCCTCTCGCGCCTCCAGCAAACCCGAGGAACGTTTTGATGGTAAATCTATTTGTGTTGGATCACCGGTGATCACAGCCTTGGACTGATATCCGAGGCGTGTCAGGAACATGAACATTTGCTCACGGGTGCAGTTTTGAGCTTCATCGAGAATGATGAAAGCGTGGTTCAGAGTTCTGCCGCGCATGTAGGCCAACGGGGCGATTTCGATGACTGAGCGATCCATGTTTCGCTGAACCTCATCCGCTGGAAGCATATCATGCAGTGCGTCGTGCAGAGGGCGCAGATACGGGGCGATTTTTTGTTGTAGATCGCCGGGCAGAAATCCCAAAGCTTCGCCAGCTTCAACAGCTGGGCGGGTGAGAATTATTCTGGAAACCTCCTCCCTTTTCAGCGCCTGAACCGCCATGGCCATGGCCAGATATGTTTTTCCGGTTCCGGCAGGGCCGATGCCAAATGCTATATCATTTTTTTCGATCAGCTCGACATACTGACGTTGGCCGGGGGTTTTAGGATAAACAGCTGATTTTTTTGGCGAGGGTTGAATTTTGGTTTCCCTCAAACGCTTCAACTGTTCCGTGCCACCTTCGCCTCTGACTGCATCAATGGCATGACGCAAATCTCTTTCCCTAACCGAGACACCCGCCTGATAGTTACGTTCCAATTCGCTGAACAGATCCTTGACCTGGTCTACCGAATCGTTGTCACCCTCAATGCGGACCCAATTATCGCGCGCGACAAGTTGGACCTGAAATTCGGACTCGATTTTAGGAAGGGTTTCGCTGGACTCCGCAAATAGTGATTGTGGGAAGTCGGCGTTGTCGAAGTAAATGGTGTCGACGCTCATTCAGGCGGAATGTTCTTTCAGTAAAATCTCCTGCAGCGCTGTGCGGAGCTTTTCAGCCGTATCCGCCAGGGCTTCCGGTAAAACTCCGGCGCCTGCGATCACAGGCATAAAATTTGTGTCGCCGTTCCACCTGGGAACAACGTGTATGTGCAAGTGTTCAGCAATTCCTGCTCCAGCTACCTTGCCAAGATTCACACCAACGTTAAAACCGTCAGGATTCATCACTTGTTGCAATGCGCGCTGGCAAGCGCGTGTCATTTTCATTAACTCCAATAACTCCTGATCAGATAACTGGTCCCAGTCCGGAATGGCCTGATATGGAGCTATCATCAAATGTCCGCCGTTGTAGGGATATCGGTTCAGGAGAGCAAAGCAGGACTTCCCACGCGCCAGGACGTAATTGGACTCATCATCATCCGATTCGGCAATCTGGCTGAAAATGGATCCTCCTTCGACTGGTTTCTTGGGCGCGAGGATGTATTCCATGCGCCATGGGGCGTGCAGTGAGTCCATAGACAGTTATTATCGAACATTGCGCCCGCATGTCAAAACGTCCTGAGTAAAAGTTTATCTACTTGCCAGAAAGCTTGATGCCAGTTAAATAAATATTGTATGGATTCGCCGAATCAAATCCAGGAATATATCCCAGTTGTGTTGTTAGCCTTGGTTGCCCTTGGCTTTGCTGTATCGAACCTCTTTTTATCAGCCATTCTCGGAAAATCCGGGCGGCGATCAAAAGTTAAAGATATTGCTTATGAATGTGGGATGCTGCCTGAAGGGAAAGCTTCTGCCAGATTCTCAGTTAAATTTTATTTGGTAGCAATGCTGTTCATCCTTTTCGATGTTGAACTTGTGTTTATGTACCCTTGGGCTGTCATTTACAAAGAAATGCTTCAGACAGATCCCAACCTGATCCTCGGAGCTATGCTTTCATTTATTGGCATCCTTTTTATAGGCTACATTTATGCTGCTAAAAAAGGAGCTTTCAATTGGAAGAACTGACAGTTTACTAATAACTGAACCTATTAACTTTAGCCTAAACCCAGTGGCCAATCGCCAACCATAACCGGATTGATTCCGGTTTTTTTGTAATCCAGATTCAACCCTGAACAGACCTGACAGCGTGCAGTCCCTGGTACCCAAAAATCTCGGCAACTCTTTTAATCTTATTTCATCTCATGAACCAAACACCACATGTAAACATTAAATTTGGCACCTCTGGCTGGCGTGGCATCATCGCTGAGGATTTTACCTTCCACAACGCCCGTCTCGCTGCACAGGGAACGGCCTTGTACCTGAAAGATGAGCTGAATAAGAAATCCTCCCCCATATACGGACGTAAACCAGTGGTGATTATCGGTCATGACAGCCGATTTCAGGGAAGAGAGTTTGCTCTGGCGGTAGCCGAAACTCTGGCCAATGAAGGACTCCAACCATTGCTCTGTCAAGATGATGCGCCAACACCGGTCATCGCCTTTTCGATTCGCGCCAAAAAAGCTATCGGCGGAATTAATATGACCGCTTCCCACAACCCGGCAGAATACCAGGGATTCAAATTTTCGGTCTTTAACGGAGCAGGGGCTCCGCCTGAGGCTACCAAAGTAATTGAGGCCAATATTCGAAAGCTTCAGAAATCAAACTGGAAACCAAAGACAGTAACTCCACCAGAACTGTTGAAGGTGAAGACCTTTGATCCGAAGCCTGCATACTTTCGCCAACTCAAGAAACTGGTCGACTTTGACGCTATCAAGAGCGCTGGACTGAAAGTAGTCGTCGAACTGATGTACGGAGCCGGTCGAGGTTATTTGGATACGTTATTGGCCGAGGAAGCCGGCGTTGAGATTTTTCCATTACACGGATATCGAAATCCGGGGTTTGGCGGGCATCACCCCGAACCGAACGCGGAAGGAATGGAGGAAGCTCGGGCAGTGTTGAAGAAAGAGAAAGCCAATCTGGCGCTTGGCTTAGACGGTGACGCGGACCGGTTCGGGATTGTTGACAAGAATGGAACCTGGCTCTCGCCGAACCAGATTTTGGCATTGACACTTTATCATCTGAAGAAGAATCGGGGTTGGAGTGGATCAGCCGTTCGCTCTGTGCCAACCAGTCACCAGATTGATTCTGTGGCGGCCCTCTATGATATAACGTTGAGAGAAACTCCGGTGGGATTTAAGTACATTGGCGGTTGGATGGAAGATGAGCCGGTGATTGTAGGGGGAGAAGAGTCCGGTGGGCTTAGTGTTCAAGGCCATATTCCTGAAAAAGATGGAGTGCTGGCCTGTTTGTTGATCGCGGAGTTGGTGGCGATGGAAGGCAAGACGCTTTCACAGATTTTGAGGGCGTTGGAGCGCAAAACAGGATCATTCTTTACTGACCGGATTAACGTCAAAATTCCGGCAGACAAGAAGCAGGCTTTGCTGGATCGATTGAGCAAAGGACTCGACAAAATCGGGACTTATCCCGTGCAGGAAATGATCACTACTGACGGATTCAAATTTCTTTTGCCTAACCAGGAATGGGTGGCATTTCGAGCCAGCGGAACAGAGCCAATGATCCGCTGTTATATCGAAGCCAAATCAGAAAAGTCGCTAAAGAAATTGCAAACGGCCTGCAAAAAAACTTTGCAAACCTGAGTGGATTGACA
>JAUIHU010000194.1 GCA_030432175.1 Verrucomicrobiia bacterium
ACAAAATGACACACTTGGTGATGCAAAGTAATTTTATGAGTCCGTCTTCAACTTGGAAATGATCAACTTCTGATCTGGTTTAAATGAGGAAGAAGTGTTTTAAGAAATCATTCAAGGAGCGGAGAGGGTGGGATTCGAACCCACGTTACCGGTAAAGGTAAACACGCTTTCCAGGCGTGCGCTTTAGACCACTCAGCCACCTCTCCTTCAGATGAGGGGATTTGTTTAAAGTATTTGGGTTCAAGGTGCAAACATTTTTTGGAAATTATTAATTTAATGAAATTCCTGGACAAGGAAAGAGGGCAATTGATTTGTTCAGTTTCAAAGGCTTGAGGATTAATATAACTAACTAAATCAGGCCAGAATAGATGATTCTTATCCTGAGAATTGAAAGTCTAAAGAATTGAAGAAAATGGCGGGAGTGACGGGACTCGAACCCGCAACCTCTGCCGTGACAGGGCAGCGCTCTAACCAATTGAGCTACACCCCCATTTGTTTTATTTCCCTGGGGTGGGAAAGCGAGGACAATCTATCCTTCTGCGTCATTGGCGTCAACAGTTATTTGAAAAAAAATCAAATAAGTGGCTTGAGCAACAGACGCCAAGGAGGTGGGGGTGGGGAACCCCGCTGAAGAAACGTACCGTTGCCCAAACCAAAGCTAGATTAAAAACGGGCAGGAAATTGTCAAATTATTAATTAACAAGAGTTTCGAACTGACAAAGCATATCGGGCAGCTCTGATGTGCGTTAAAATGCACAGTTGCTTTGATTTAACTGCCTTGCTACTCTTTCCGGGAAATCAATCAGATGATAGTCGGCAATTAAAATTTTTGGAAAATCAGCAGAGCAAATTGATTGTTTTGCTAGTTTTTTGATACAAAAAACAACTATGGCTTGACGCTCAGCCTCTATTTTCGGAATTTAACCCAAGGCCCATCAAGTAATGAAAACTACATTGAAATCTATCGGAAAACCCAATCCTAAGAGAGGATTTACTCTCATTGAGCTGCTTGTCGTAATCGCAATCATCGCGATTTTGGCGGGAATGCTACTGCCTGCGCTTTCAAAGGCAAAATCAAAGGCTCAAGGAATCAAATGCCTGAGCAACCTGAAACAATTACAGTTCGCTTTCCACATGTACGCAGATGATCATGGTGGAACGTTCATTGTTAATGAGGATAATGCTTTTGGTGGTTGGATCAACGCATCTTTGAATTTTAATTCAGGAAACCAGGCAAACTGGGATATCAATACCTTGTTGAATCCTGATATCGCGCTTTTGGCTCCTTACACCAAGGCTGCTGGTATTTACAAATGCCCAGGGGATTTAAGCACGGTTAGATTCAGAGGCCAGGTTTATCCTAGAGTGCGCAGTGTTTCTCTGAGTCAGGCCATTGGCACAGACCGTAATGGCCAGCCGACTCGCGGTTATTGGCTTCCTGCCGGCAATGGGTGGAAAGTTTACGCCAAATTCTCTGACGCTTCGGTTCCTGGGCCATCGAAAACCTGGGCTTTCATTGATGAACATCCAGACAGCATCAACGACGGCGGCTTCGGTGTTCAAATGCCTGGCAATGCATCAAGCTACCCCAATTGGAACCTCCGCTCTACACGCTGGGTGGATTTCCCTGCTTCCTTCCACAACGGCGCTGGGAGCTTTTCCTTCCTGGATGGACACGCTGAGATTCGTAAATGGGTAGACGGAAGAACCGTTGTTCCTCCTACCTACGGAAGTGGTCTTGCTACAACCCCAACCCAGGCTAATAACAACGATATTATTTGGGTTGCAGAACGTACCTCAGCTCCGAAATGATTTAATTCACATTTTCATGCAGGGAATCTTCCCTCTATGCGATTAAACCCGACTGGATGGTTTTCCATGTCGGGTTGTCTTTTTTCAGGGTCGATGACCTGATTCCAGGGCTGGCTCCCTTCGCTATGCACGGGTCGAATGCACGGGTCGGCCTTTTTTCCATGGCTAGCGCCCTTCGCTACTCAATTTCGTCCGGAGGGCTTTTTTTCAGGGCTGGCGCCCTTTGCTGGGCAATTTCGCTCGGAGTTTTTTTTATTTTAGTCCGCTGTTGGATTTGGCTCGGTCGACTACGCTGGTTGCTATGGTTCGGGCTTTTTCGGCTCCTTTTTTCAGGATCTCATTGACGTAATCCAGGTTGGCCTGAAGTTCTTCTCTCTTTTTTCTGGCGGGCTCAAAGTGGTCCCAACACGCTTGGAACAAGGTCTTTTTTAAATCTCCATAGCCCATCTTCCCATCCCTGAGTTTCTCAAAGGCTTCCTGGTATTCGGATTCTGATGCGATCAGTCGATACATCTGCAGAGCCAGGTTCTTTTCTGCGTCCGGTTTGGGCTCATCTGGTCCGCGGCTGTCGGTCACAATCCCCATGAACTTCTTGCGGATTGGCTTTTGGGATCCAAAGATCTCGATGGTGTTCCCGTAGCTCTTGCTCATCTTCTGGCCGTCTGTTCCTGGTACAGTAGCGACATCGGATCGAATCATTGGATCCGGTAGTACAAAGGTCTCACCGTAGGTCTGGTTGAACTTGATGGCTATATCCCGAGTGACTTCGAGGTGCTGTTTTTGATCCTGACCGACCGGAACAATGTTGGAATCATAAATCAAAATATCCGCTGCCATCAGGACCGGGTAGGCAAACAAAGCGTGATTTGGGGAAATACCACGGGCTGTTTTGTCTTTATAACTGTGACAACGTTCGAGAAGTCCCATTGGGGTAACTGTACTGAGCAACCAGGTTAGTTCGGTGACTTCGGGGACATCGGATTGCCGAAAAAAGACTGTTTTTTCGGGATCAATCCCCAGGCTGAGGAAATCCAAAGCCACATCCAGGACATTCTGGCGACGCTGTTTGGCGTCAAACAACGATGTCATCGAGTGGTAATCGGCAATAAAATAAAAACACTCTCCTTTCTGCTGAAGCTCAATGGAGGGTTTCATCATGCCGAAATAATTGCCCAGGTGCAGCGCTCCAGAGGGTTGAATGCCTGATAAGATGCGTGGTTTGGCCATATAATTTATCCGCCGATTCTCTCTAAAAACTCTTCGGTTAATTTTCTGAATGCAACCGCTCCAGTAGCGCGATTGTCGTAAAGGTTGATGGGTTTGGACTCCATGGGCGCTTCCCCGAGCTTGATGTTTTCCGGAATAAACGTTTCAAAAAAGTGAACCGTTTTGAATGCCTTGTCGCTCTTCAGGCGTTCCATGGTCTCCTGGTGGTAGGTCAAATGACCTCTCACCCGGCTGAAAACAACTCCCAGTGATTTCAGGTTGAATTCCAGACTCTTTCTTAAGTAGGAAAGTCGATCCCGGAGCATCGACAGCCCCATGGATGACAAAAAGTCAGGCTGCATTGGAGTCAGGTACCAATCACTGGCAAACAGTGCGTTCTGCGTCGCGGTCATCAAATTGGGAGCGCAGATACAAAAAACAAAATCGTAGTTCGACACAATTTTGTTCAGTTTCCGAGCAAAGATTCTTTCTCTCCCAGGGCGAGCTGCCAGGTCCAGGTCCAGAAATGTCAGCTGCAGATGGCTCGGAATCAAATCCAGCCCCGGAATATCCGGCAGCACATCCTGAATGATGCAATCTTCTATCTTAAACTCTGACTTTCTCCGACTGCCTCCACGTTCCATTTCCAACAAATCCGCCATGGTGCCGTTTTTCAGACTCCATTGTTTCCATGCTTCCAGCGGCATCAAACTGGTGGTGGCGTTGGTTTGCGGATCGAAATCAACGACTAGGACTCTGCGTTGATGATCTCTGGCAAGTGTGGCAGCGAGGTTCACCGCACATGTGGATTTTCCAACGCCGCCTTTCATGTGAATGAATGACACGACTTTGGCCCGGTTGTTTTTCCTGGCTGGCATAAAATTGAAGGTTTGTTGTGAAGTTTTACTTTTCACCGTTGATTTCCGGTCCGGTTGGATTCCAGTTCTTGAGCGAATCTTGCCATACGTTCCACGGCGATTTGCAGTTCCTTAAAGCTGGTAGCAAAGCAGCATCGCAGGAATCCTTCCCCATTAGGACCAAACGCCGAGCCGGGGACACAAGCTATATTTTCTTTTTCCAATAACCGAATGGCAAACTCCTTGGAGCTGAGTCCAAATCGCTGGATGCCCGGAAACGCATAGAAAGATCCGCGTGGGGAGTGGCAGTCCAACCCCATTTCATTGAAGGATCGAACTACAAAGTCACGTCGTCGCTGGTACTCTTCTTTCATGGCCAGCATGTCCTGGTGGCCGTTTTTCAATGCTTCCAGCGCCGCTTCCTGAGCAATGATACTGGCGCACAACATGGAGTACTGGTGGATCCGCATCATGGCTTCGATCCAATCCTTTGGTCCGCACGCGTAACCGATCCGAAACCCGGTCATCGCAAAGGCTTTTGAAAATCCATGCAAAAACAACGTGCGCTCTATCATCCCGGGCAACGAGGCGATGCTGGTGTGTTCGCCCTCAAAAGTAAGTTCG
Organism: Verrucomicrobiia bacterium; assembly: GCA_030432175.1. Taxonomy (GTDB): domain Bacteria; phylum Verrucomicrobiota; class Verrucomicrobiia; order Limisphaerales; family JAUIHU01; genus JAUIHU01. Next base: position 4,500 of record JAUIHU010000194.1, read on the forward strand.
GAGTAAATCTCGTCCGTGATTACCCAGATGCCGTGCTTCCGGACCAGAGCGGCGATGGATTCCAATTCCTCATGGCTCATGGTTCCACCGGTTGGGTTGGTGGGAAAATTCAACAGCAGGACCTTTGTTTTTGGGGTAATCGCTTTCTCGATTTCTGAAGCTCGAACAGCAAATTTGTCTTCCGCCCGGCATCCAACCGCAACTGGTTTTCCATGAGCTAAAGCGATGCTGGGCGAATAACTGACATAGCAAGGTTCGTGGTAAATGACTTCATCGCCAGGATTCAACACAGCCCGCAGCGCCAGATCGAGCGCTTCACTGACACCCACAGAGACGAGGGTTTGGGAGGTTGGATCATACTCCAGTCCGTAGCTTTTCAACACATATTCGCAAATCGCTTTGCGGAGAGATAGCAATCCCAGGTTGGATGTGTAAGTGGTTTTCCCTTTTTCCAGCGCATAAATCGTCGCCTCACGAATGCGCCAGGGGGTCACGAAATCGGGCTCTCCGACACCAAGAGAAATCACTCCCTTGGCATTCTGAACGAGTTCGAAAAAGTCGCGGATTCCCGATCTAGGAATTTGTTGAACGTGATCGGCAATCAATGGAACCGATTTTGCCGCCGCCATCGCCTCTCCTGAATCGAGCGTTCCGGAGCGTTGATTTGAATGATTCATAGTGGCCGATGATGTGGCGGGTTGCGTCATGGCGAAAATCCAAAGACCTTTTCGGCCCTGTATTCAAGCGAAATATTTAAATTTTAAAGAACAAGCCGGATTCACCTTTTGGTAGATCAAAACAGACACGGGCAACTCCGCCATCAACTTTCCAGGTCCCGGAGTTAAGTGGCTGATCGCTCGAAATTCGCCTCATCAGCGTTGGAGTAATATCTTTACTACCCATAAGGATGGATCCTGGTCTGGAATTGATTTTGCCGGACAAATACTCAGGCAGCTTTAATGTAAATTCAGGACATCCGTAGGGAGCTTTCAAATGAACCTGGAATGATTGACTGCTGGTGTCCACTGGATACAACGTAATCTGCGTCAATTCTTTGGCCGCCCAATAACGCGCAATTTCGCTCAGTTTCATCCATTTAACGTTCCATTCAGACCGTTCAACGCGTCGGACAGCTTCCTGGAAGATGCGGAATCCCAATTTTTCTCCGTTGTAATAAATCCCGGGCCAGTGACAGACCATGATGGCGGGCTCACCACGTCGAAGGATTTCCGGAAGTCGTCCACCTTGAAGATCGGCAGTGATCAGCTTGTCCACGGATCCAGGAGTCAACCCGTCCCAGCCGCCAAACCAGTCCCCGGTGCATCCAATAATAGAAACCACGCAGTTCGGGTCGTTCGTGTCGAGTCCGGTCACATTTTCCACACGTGGCGCTACACTGCGTTCATCGACGTACAGGTGTCGGAAATAGTGCGGGATTTCTGCCTGAAAGACGGACCGCACAGATTCCAGGGACGCCTTCGAGAGCTGAGGCAGAACCCGGTTGCCAAATCCTCCCGGAGTCGTAATTCCCTCACAAGGCAGGTCGACGTTTTTCAAGAGTTGCAGGGCGTAGCTCAAGTAATTCGCCAATTCATCCACCGATTTTCCATCTGTCCAGCGCCAGTTTTCCATGAAATACTGACTGCGTTCCTCGTAAGGGCGACCGGTCTTGGTGTTGATGACCCAAGTGTGGCTCACCATTTCCGGGTGGAAATCCCAGTCCTGCGGCAGTTCTTCCCGGATCAATCGCAGGCTGGCCTCCAATTCCCGTTTGGTCCAGCCAGGCAAATCCCGGTCGATCCATCCGACACAGGCAGGATAAGGAACCACACTGTATTTTCCCTTCACTCCATGATCCCGACACCAACCGGCAAATTCCCTGACAAAGCTGTCCGGAATCTCCCGAGGCAAACTTCGCCAGTCCTGCTTATAGTTATTGGGAAACACCTCCGCAAACTGCGGGATGGCGAAATGGGCCAGGTTCACCAGTGGCGTGGAGTCATCGATGATAAAACTCATCGGAACTTCTCCACATGGGAGATCGACTTCAATGCCTGACTGCTTGTCCCGTTCAGGTCGCTCGCCTGCCGACTGCGCGAAAGCGTTACTATGCAGCCAACCGGAAGTTCCGCCTGCCATGGAAACAGCGGCTCCAGCTTTGCCTGTCTGCGAAATAAACTGTCGGCGACTGCATGCCTTGGGGTTGGGTTTTGGAGTTTCCTGAGGATTTTTATCGGACGACATCAGCGGTTTCATGTTCAGGATCAGCATTCAGCTTGTCTAAATGCCGTTAGGGATTCATGATTTGAAAAGTTGTAACAATTGAAATACCAGCATTTTGCTGTGGCGACAATCAGAGACCTGAATTCTCGATCCGTCTTTTTTGTCAGGCCACAACCATTCAGTCGAAAAGATGAACGAACACTCCATACCGTTACCCTCCCAAGAACCGAAAATTCGCCCTGTGCTGGATCCTGGATTTCAACCCGTCGCCTTATGTTGGCGGGCCATGCGAGAGCTGGGCAGCGAGGCTTTGGTCAGTGTGAATGTCGCATTGGAACGCAGTCCGGATTCAATATCCACTGGAACTGTCGAACTCTTTCACCCGGACCGCCCGGAAGCTGTCTGGAATTTTTATCTTTTGGAGCGAGCTGTTAAGTTCCTGCTTTGGAGCCGGGGGGGACGACGGATTTATTGCGATGCGGATCCAGATCTCGTCTCACAGTTGCAACGACATTATAAGGAAAACCCCATTGGGCAGTTTGACGCTGAAATGATGGGAGATCGCATTTATCGCCAGCCTTTGGAGGTGGTTCATTGCAAAAATGCTTCTGAAGTTCCAGCGTCCAAGGAATCAGCGTTGCCGTTGGGGGGTGATTTGAAAGGATGTCGGATTGGATTTGACCTCGGAGCCAGCGACCGGAAAGCTGCCGCAGTCCTGGATGGCAAAGTCGTATTTTCGGAGGAAATTGTCTGGGATCCCAAACCGCAAACCGATCCCAACTGGCATTTCAATGAAATCATGGATTCGTTGAAGCGCGCAGCTGAGCATTTACCTCGCGTGGACGCCATTGGAGGCAGTTCGGCGGGTGTCTTTGTGAACAACCAGCCCCGCGTCGCTTCTCTCTTTCGTGGTCTGACGGATGAAGATTTCAAATCCCACATCCTG
>JAUIHU010000195.1 GCA_030432175.1 Verrucomicrobiia bacterium
TCAATCGATTAGGAGGAGAAGCAACGCCGCATTATTTTGTCGCTCATTGGAAAGAGGCTTCTTCTACCATCAGGCAGGCGATCGCAGACTCGTTGATTTCACGCGATGATTGGACCGAGCGTCTGCTGGTGGCCGTGGAAGATGGCTTGGTTGGCGCGGGCGAAATCCCGGTCACAGCCATTCGAACTTTATCACGCACAGAGAACCAACAAATTCAAAATCGTGCGAGGGAAGTAATCGGGCGAATTAGAGACCCGAACGTCAACAAACTGCAACTGATTCTGGACAAAAGGAAAGTAGCGTTAAACGGGGAAGCTGATTTGGAAGCAGGGCGTGCGATGGCTGAAGCTGCCTGTTTGATTTGCCATAAGTTTTATGGGAAAGGCGCGAGTGTGGGGCCAGATCTTACAGGTGTCGGCCGATCCAGTTTGAATGCTTTGCTCGCTAATATCATTGATCCTAACCAGGTGATTGGGCGTGGGTATGAAAATGTGGAGATTGAAACAGCAGACGGACAATTTGCGTCTGGCCGCATGATTGAAGACACGCCGACTCGGGTAACGCTGTTATCTGCGGGTGACAACCGTCAAACCTTTGCAAAAGGGGACATCATTTCGCTAGAAGTCACAGACATTTCGGTGATGCCGGAAGGGTTGGAACAAATGCAGGATGAAGCTTTCCGAAATCTTGTCTGGTATATTCTGAATCCGCCGGAAGAGAACCGGCCAATGACACCGGCGTTGCGACGTGAGCTTGTCGGAGAAGCTCCTGACCTGGAAGCGCTTGCGCCGAAGAAGTCTAATGTCGACTGGGAATCAGTCTCCCTATGGAATCCGGAGTGGAAAGTGGAATGCCCTGAAACACGGGGCGCGCCAGAAAAACTGGCTGAATATGAAGGACGCAAGAATGTTCTGAAAACATTCCCATACTGGCACCAGCGTGGCGCAGCATTGATCCGGGAAATTGAAGTTCCGGCAAATGGCAAAACGTCCATCATTGTTGAAGCGGGCGCGGCTCCTGGAGATGAGTGGATGCTACGAGTGTTTGCTGACTTGAAAATGATTCGGCGGCAAAAGATAGATTCCGAAGAAGGTACCTGGAAAACAGTGCGTATTGATCTGACCCCATTTGCCGGTAGAAAGATTCCAGTTCGCCTGGAAAACTACGCATTCAACTGGGACAACGAAACAGGATACTGGGCCAGCATCCAAGTCGTTAACGAGCCGTGACCGGGATCAATGATTGATTGAGGTTTTAAAAGCCAACCGAATCAATGGTTGCGATGAGAAGAGGGTAGCTCCTTGCATTTCAGCCTGCTTGAAACGCTGCGCTCCACTCGCCCAGGTAGAGCGCAGCGTCCCTTGGCCGCCGTCTTAATTTTAAACACACCCGAAAAAATGGTTTAAAGCGCCAACCAGCAGTAAATAAGCTCAATTTTTAGCTAATTCAACCTACAACCATTTACAATTATTGGTTAAAGTCAAGGGCGTTTAATTTGTAAATTATTCATAGTCAATAACTTACGATTTATATAAAAATTTGGCGCCGCTTCTGCTAGGTACTTATTCACCAGCAATCGGGATAGATGAAAGAAATCCGCTGAGCTGGTCAAAACTCAAACTCAGTAGAAACAATTTAAGAGAAAGCAGAAGGAAATGGGAATTTTCACAAGATTCAAAGACATCATCAACTCCAACATAAACTCCATGCTGGACAAGGCTGAGGATCCGGAAAAGATGGTCAAGTTGATGATTCGCGAAATGGAAGACACGCTGGTTGAGCTGAAAGCAGCTTGCGCCGGAGTCATGGCTTCCAGAGCGAAGACGCAACGCTCATTGGATGAATCCAGAAGTCGCGCAGCTCAATGGGCTGATAAAGCGCGCCTGGCAGTGACTAAAGAGAGAGAAGACCTGGCTCGCGAAGCGCTCAGAGAAAAGTCGGCGTATCAGGAGCGCGCTGAATCTTTCAATCATGAAATTGAATCATTTAATGAATTGATTGAGCGCTATCGCAAGGACATTGGAGCATTAGAAGAAAAACTGAGTTCAGCCCGGGATAAACAACGAGTTCTGGCGCAGAGACATATCCAGGCACAAAAACGACAACGCGCTAATAAAGAGATCCGTAAATACGAAACCAAAGAAGCCATGCTTCGGTTTGAGCAATTTGAGCAACGGATTGATCACATGGAAGCGACTGCTGATCTGGTAAATTATCGCGGCAAACCCTCAAACCAGAAACCATCACTCGAAGAAGAATTTGAGCGATTGGAGAAGGATGAGAGCATTGAAGATGAATTGAATGCTTTAAAAGCAGAGGTTGAATCTTCGAAGACTGGAGATCATTCTTCAAAAGCCTGAATGACTGATTAAAACAATTAGTCACGTTAACCTAACTTTGCTGTTAGAAGGGTGGGCAATGAAGCGGAGATCATCAAATTTTACTATTTTTATGATAAAATTATGGGCATAGGACTATTTGAAATCATTATCCTTTCCGGAATCTCCTTGGCAGTATGCGTCTTTATCGGCTGGGCATTTTCAATGATTTGGAAATCTGCTAGATCGAATAAGGACAAGGATTCCTGAGAATCCAGCCTTGGTCCGCACGGTGGGTTTAATTAATTGAATCCGCTGGTTGAGGTCACTAATTGGAGTTCAAATTTCAAAGGCTTTGAAAACTGTTGATCAGCCATAAAAACCATGATGGATCAAATTATTTTCCTGGCCACTCACTATTTTCAGCAATTTTATTATTCTTGGAATTATATGTTTATGGGAGTTGGTGAATTAACAATCATATTGGTCTTTGGCATTCCAATTGTTGCCATTCTGGGGGGAGTTTTGATCACGATTGTCAAAATCCTGAAATCAGATGGACGAGGGCCGGGACAGTTGAGCGCTGAAGAGGCCAGAACCCTTCAGGAGATGCGCCGAGGCCTGGATCGCATGGAGCGAAGAGTTGAGGCGCTGGAAACAATTTTAACAGATCGGAATGGGCGCAGGTAGGTTTTTTCCAGACACAACCGGTAATTTAATCGGCGAGAGGAGATAGAATATGCATACATACAAAACTATAAATTATCGCCGTGAGTTGTGTGTGAAAATGAGCACGCCCCGGCAGCGTTGGATTGCGCGTCATCTTGGAAACAAAGTGTCTGTAAAAAGGAAGGAGAGTAAAAGCATGTCAGAATTTGGAATTTATCGCTCGCGAAATGGATTGGTTTTTGGGGTTTGCAAAGGAATCGCGGATTCGAGGGGTTTTTCAGTTGGGTTAACTCGCATTTTGGCTATAGCCATTTTGATCTTCAGCGCCATTGTACCGTTCGTAATCGGGTACATTTTACTGGCAATCTTTTTAAAGCCGGAACCGATACCCAGATACGATGATTGGGGCGAGGAGGAATTTGACGACACTCTCTCATATTCTCGCGGTGAAGCGCTGAGGTCGCTGAAGAATTCGTTCGACAGACTGGATGAACGTATTTGCAGAATGGAAAGTCGAGTGACTGAAAAAGATTTTGATTGGGAACAAAGGTTGAAAAGTTCCTGATTTGTGTCAGAAATTGTTTAGGAGGAATGTGGATTCAATACTGAATCCCCGGTGAAAAGGGGTTCCTCCATATTGAAAAATGAAAAGTAACAGGAAACTGTTCTGGTTGACGCTGGGTGTTTCCTTGGTTTTGGGAGCTTTCACAGCCACTGCATGGTGGATTGCGGGAGCAGAGGATTCAGCAAAAACGCCGAAGGAGATATCATTCGAACAAATTCGGCGCTCTGATTTCCACAGAACTTTGGAGTATTATGCGGATCAATCCAGAAGTGAATTGAAATGAAAATGAGCGAGGCCGGGTGAATTTTGCCCGGCCTCTTTTTTTTGAAAAAAATTTGTAATATTCTTGAAATTCGTTCGTCTAAGATAACAGATCAGGGAAAATGGGTTAAAGTAAGTCAAACCTTAAATCCGGTGATCTAAAGAACCAGATACAGATTCAAGGTTTCTCAACGAGTTGCATTTGGTGTCTTTTAACTTTGTTCCATAGTTGGGTTGTTGGTTCGATGAAGCGGAGTGGTGATTTTTAGAATCACTGCTCCGCTTTATTGTTTTCGCTTTGAAACAGCTGAGAATTCAGGCTCTGTAAGCTGGTCTCAATGCCTTGCCAGACCCATTCCTCCACATCACCGCTCCAACGGGATGGCAACCCGTAATAAATGGACGAAGTATCGCCTTCATAGCCTCCTTCATCCCAGACCCGACGCGATGGGATATAGCCCATGACATCCTGCGTGTATGACGACACCCAAAAATGACTTCCCCAACGGCTTCTTGCCTGGATCGCGAAATCCACCACCACTTCTCCACCCAAAAACAGCCAGTTCAAACGGTTTTCAGCGCTTCCCAGGCGTAAAATTGTGATCGGGTATGGGTACGATTCAGGAATTTTTGCGCCTGTTTCTAAATGGTCCAACCAGTAGTTTGCTCTTGATGCAACATACTTATTGGACGACTCGGACTGTTGATTCCATTCTTCTCTGGAGGGGATTTTTTCGAAGGGAAGTTCGATTTCCTGGCTGGACCGTTGCAAGGCTGGACTGATGGGTTGCATAACCCCGGCCAAGGTCCGGCTGACAGCGCCTGCGAGCTGAACTCCATAATTTTCAGCCAACTCCGGTTTGCGTCTGGGCAATGGATTAATATCTGCGCCGCATCCGGCCCAGAACATTGCCTGGATTCCAGAATACCGGGATTCCAGTTCCAATTGGGCATATCCCGGATAATCACCGGACCAAAGCTGGTCTGAAAGTGTGGTGGAATGACAGGCGTAGCCAAAAACAACAGCGCTCAATTCGCCTTCCGGATTTCGAACTGCCAGGGTGGGTACGGTATAATCCACTGGACCAACCAACTCCCCTTGCCTTCGTAGCGCCGGAACATTGACCTCACGATTATTGCGCCGGTTCACTCCAAAGGTAGCTCGCCCATTTGCCCAAGCAAGTTTAGCGCGAGTTCGCTTCTCCCAGGATTCCTGAGCCAAAGTGAGAACCTTTTTCTTGAGTTCCGATTCGTATTCTTCAAGCGCGTGCCATTGGTCCTGATTCAGGAAATACATGGTCCGAAGATTGGCGCCAACAACCGGTCCGGTATGGGTGTGAGAAAAACAGAGCTGAATCTGATCAGCGCTCAGTCCCAGAGCATTTCCAATGGATTCTCGGATGTCCAGGGACAAATCGCGCCCCATTCCTACGAGATCCATGGTAATTATGATCATTCCTTCGTCTTCCTGATTTGATGTAGAGAGAGCCAGCGCTTTTGCCCAAAGCTCCACTCGGGTCCCTTCAGCTGGCGCAGTGCGGGACGCATACCCACTCATCCAGATCGGAATTTCTGGAGTTATCTTTACCCGACTGGTTCCCGCTTTCCAAAAAGCCCTTTCGGCGCTCTCTGCGTCTCCAAAGGAAATCCAGCTGAACAGCAGAACGAACCCACTGAACAAGCTCCATATCCTTTGATTGCATGAGTTATTGAAGTTGATGATTTGCATAAGGGATTGAATAAAATGGAAGGATCAGACTTTCGACTTGGGTTTGGATTTTGCATGCTATTCGGATCTGGAAATGGAATCCCCCGAATCCGGGTTATCCAGAGCATGTTTCATCAACTGGTCCAAAGTCACATATTTCAAAGCCGCTTCATGAGTAGCCGCAAGCATTACAGGAGGCGCCAGATTGGCTTCCAAGGCTTCTTTCCAGCGTAATACACAAAGGCACCAGCAATCCCCTGGTTTCAGTCCAGGAAATCCAAAGGCTGGTTGTGGCGTCGATAAATCATTACCTTGAGATTTGGAAAACACCAGGAATTCTTCAGTCATCTGCGCGCAGACAGTGTGCTGTCCAACATCCTCTGGACCAGTCAGGCAGGATCCAGTTCTATAAAATCCAGTCATTGGAGAAAGGCAACAAACGGACAAGGGGGATCCCAGAACGTTGCGCGCTTCTGTGATTCTTAATTCGGATTCATTCATTTTCAGATTTTCTGCAGAGAAAGATTTTTTTCAAACCATCGGGCTCAAGGCCTGTCGGCATAATGTTAGGGCCTGAGCATCTGTCTCTCAAACATTAACGTCGAAGGATTCTCGTGATGGGTGCGATTAGAGTTGGGTGGCATCAATGCAGTTCAGCCTACTTCAAATGCAGGCTCCACTCGCCAAGCTAGGGCTCAGCGTTCCCGGGACTCCACCCAACTTTAATCACATCCTCTCGTGATGATTTGTATTGCTTGCCCGGAATCTGGTTGGAATTTTGAGAACGCCCGACATTTGGGTTGGGTGTTCTTTTGGAGTTGTCGTTGTTTCCAATTAGCGGATGCGGCATTGTTTCCTGGTTATTAAAGAGATTGAAAAGATATAGAAATCATAATGAGCGTTTCTGTTGTGAATGGTGACCCGTTTTGGGTTTTGGGTATCGAGGGTGGAGGAACAAGGACTTCGGTGTTGTGGGTGAAGTTGTCGGCCGCTGATGAAGTGATGGAATCCCATTCAACTGAAATTGGACCCGGAAATGTGCGATTGCTTTCCGATGCGCAGATTTTGGATTTATTAAAATCGGCGGATGCGTCGATGCCAGCAGGTATTGATGATCAACATCAGTTGAAAGGGGTGGGCATCGCAATGGCAGGAGCGCGTGCTCAGGAGCAACATTTACGGCTTGAACGGTTGGCTCAATCTGTGTGGCCCAACCTGCCCGTCATCTGCTCTCACGATCTTGAGTCCGCCTGGCTGGCCGGGAGTTGGGAGTCGCAACTTCAGGAAGGAAATCCCGAAGTTTTCATTCCACGCATCTTAACCCTGAGCGGGACAGGATCCTGTGTTTTTGGAAAATCCGCTGAGGGTAAGGAATACAAAATCGGTGGTTGGGGACATTTGTTGGGAGACAAAGGCAGCGCATACGACATCGGTCTACGTGCGTTGAAGGCCGTATTGTACTATCTCGACAGGGATGGCTCCTGGGAGGGGTTGGGACCAGCCATTCTCCGCCGTCTTCAATTCAACGAACCTATTCAACTTGTGGAATGGGCCAGAACTGCTGGTAAAAACGAGATTGCCGAATTGACTATGGAAGTCAGCTCAGCCGCGTTGAATGGGGATCGCATTGCGTGTGATATTCTGCGTGGAGCTGCCAGTTCGCTGGTAAAGGATACCTTGAGCTGTTTGAAAAATGTGGTTGGAAGCCACGATCTCGGGAGCATTTCCAAGGCACAGATTGTTATAACCGGTGGAACCTTACTCAATGGAGCCCAACTACAGGAAGAATTTCGTTCTATAATCCAGGAAGCGCTCCCTTGTGTGGAAATTCTGCCGTTGAGTCGTTCCAGTGTCTGGGGAGCAGTGACGCTCGGGTTGCAGGCTGCCGGTTTTTCCCATGCTCAAGCTCCCGCGGATCAATCACTTCAGTCTTCCATCGAATCGAACAGGAGCGAGGAACGTCATATTCCTGTCTCCACGAAATTATCTCCAACAGAACAACGCAATCCCAGATCCTTTCAGGTAGACACCATGCCATTGAAAGAAGCGGTCAACCTCATGATTGATGAAGATCAGTACATTACATCAGCTTTGAGGAAAAATGCTGATAAAGTTTCTCAACTGACACAATCAG
>JAUIHU010000196.1 GCA_030432175.1 Verrucomicrobiia bacterium
GTGATGTTGTGGTTGTTTGTGACTCCTTTCTATTGGATCTTTGGCGTCTGGTACCGCCGGATGCGTCATCTGACTCTTGGAGACTGGTTTGTGGAGCGTTACCAAAGCAAAGGCATGGGGGCGGCTTATACACTCTTCGCGATTTGCTTTTATATGATGTATCTTTCGGTGATGTTCTCAGCGATCAGTAAGGTCTGCGCTCCTCTGATCGGCGTGGACATGATTCACTGGCCCTGGCTGAGTAGCGATCCGATCGAGTTGCAATACGTGTTGACGCCGTTCATCGGGATCGTTGTGATTTTTTATGGTGTATTGGGAGGTTTGCGCGCCGCTTATTGGACGGATCTGATTCAGGGAGTGATGATTATTCTTCTATCGATTCTTCTGATTCCATTTGGACTGAATGCGTTGGTGGAGAAGTTTGGTGATCCGCAGACGATGGGGATCATGGACGGATTCAAGATCATCCATCAGCAAGTGCCTGCTGAATTTTTTCAGATACTGGACAGCCCAAAAGGCGGGGAGTTTCCTTTGCATTTCATTATTGCCATCACGGTGATCAACCTTGTCGGGATCGTTGTTCAGCCTCACTTTATTGCCACTGGAGGTGGTTCGGCCAAGACCGAAAATTCAGCGCGTGTGGGATTGGTGGTGGGTAATTTCATGAAGCGATTCTGCACGATTGGTTGGGCGTTGACGGCATTGATCGTTCTGGCCATGTATGCGGATAGTCCTGTCCTCGCGGAAGATCCGGATCGAGTCTGGGGTGTGGCTACTAAAGAAATCCTCGGACCGCTCAATCTGGGTCTGGTGGGATTGATGGTCGCTTGCTTGCTGGCCGCCATGATGTCTTCTGCAGATTGCTACATGTTGGTGACCTCAGCTTGCGTGGTTCGAAATGTTTATGCGGCTTTCCTGAATCCAAACGCTTCAGAAAGGCAATGCATTCTGATCGGTCGTGTGACTGGATTGCTGATCATTGTTGGCGGCATTGTGATTTCACTGAACTTCATGGATGTTTTTGAACAGCTGAAAATCTCGTGGGAGATCCCGATCGTTTTCGCTGCGCCTTTCTGGATGGGAGTATTCTGGCGGAAAGCCAATACGCGATCCGCCTGGGGAACGATTGCATTCTCTGCCTTATTCTTTTTTGTCATTCCAATGACCTTGCCCGGAATGTTTGGCGATATGCGGACTTCGGAAAAGTGGACTCAAACCAATGTGATTGAGACGACCATCATCACTCGTGAAGCTGCGCCAGCCGATGTGGCCAAGCGCTCCGCTGCAATTCAGGTTTGGGAAAATAAAACGGCTCAAATGAACGAGACACTGGAAGGAGAAGCTTTGATTGCGGCAATCGAGAATCTTGGACCCAAGCCGGAGCCGATTGAACTTGGGGAAATGATGGAGGACAAGCTGGTCACGGGAGGAAAACCGATTTTCTGGACTGGATCCGTGGTTCCAGTAACGGCTCCAGAGAAAGGCGCTTCCATCACCGAAGAAATCTCCAGACAAACACGAGGATCTACGGAAGTAATTCGGGAGCGTTACAGTGTACCAATGCAGGCGGATGGCCGGTTTAATTTTGATTTTCTGCTATATTCAACACTGGGACTGGATTTGCAGAACTACTCCAACGCGACACTGGAAACATTGCGACTGCCTCCAAAAGTGATTCTGCCTTTTGTGGTCATGATTGTCTTAAGTTACTTGACCCGATCCAATCCGCAGGATTCACTCGACCGTTACTACGCCAAAATGCGGACTCCGGTGAAAGCCGACCCGGTCGATGACGAAGCCGCGCTTCAGGCCGCTTACAATGTGCCTGAAGACACGCACGACAAGAAATGGTTTCCTAACAGCTCTTGGGAATTCTCAAAACCGAGTCTGTATGATGTGTTCGGTTTTGTATTGAGCTTTATTATTTGCTTTGTGGTGATCTGGATGGCTGTTTGGGTGGCGAATATTGGAGCGTGATGGGCCCTACTCAATTGCTTTTTGGACCAACTTTTTAAGTTTTGCGTTGGAATGCTGGTTTGCTGCAGGCAGTTGGATTAGAGATTTCAACTCAGAGATATCTTTGTCGTATTGTTGCATTTCCCGATGGTATGGATCTCGGGTTTTGCAACAGACCAATTTGTACGGACTCCCTTTGCGGATAGTTTCATGAGTCATTGGTAATTGGTACATCAATATCGCATTTTCAATAGTTCTGCGTCCGGCTTGAGCGATAGCAATTTCCCACTTTTGATTTTTGGGATCTAATGCAAATTTTTTCAGCTGTTTTATTACCGGATCATTTTTATCTCGCTCATCTGGCTGAAAATCAACTTTCCAGTCTGTAGGTTCTGGTGGAGGTAGTTGACTTCTGTTTAGGTAAAATTGAACACAAGCATTCCAAAGCTTTTCTTTAACGTGCATTTCCAGGGGGAATGCTTCTGATTTTTCGAGAACAGGGAAGAGTATTTTATCTCCAGGAAACAGCAGGGTATTTCCTGTTATAGATTGGAGAGCTGCAGGGATCGAATCAGCTGTATTGGAATTCTGGATGGCGCTCAGGAATTCTATAACAATTTCAGGTTGAAAACCTTCAACCTGACCATCGGATATGTCTTTCATTGCCTGAGGTATCCATCTGAATCTTGGAACTGGTGGCAGATCTTCCATTTTGTAATCATCCATGGTCTTGAGTAAAAACCTGAGCAAGCTGTTCAATATCGGATAATCGGGTATTGAATTAGCTATTCGGGCCCAAAGGTCCATCATGTCAAACGGGAACCCTTTATGTGTTTTCTGACACATTAATTCATCAAGAAAAGGTTCTATTTTATACGGATCCAAATACTCGCAACACTCAGCCAAAAGAGGATTTAATTTGGATATATAGTGATCAGGCAGCGTCTCTTTTAACAACTGCAAAGTTAACTTTTCATCCCGAACTAAATTGAAGGTGTTGAGCGCATTCTGCAGTTGTTCGGAATTTAAAATTTTAGGTTTGTAATCGTCATAGTAACTATTAGCTTCACCCAATTCCTTCACTTTTCTTGACCAAGATTGGATGGCTGATTTGGCAAATTCGGTAAAGATTTTTCTGGCGTTAACCTTAGCGGGCCCTCTGCTTTTCCTGACTGCTCTACCTAACTCCTTGAGACGTCCAATAGCGGAATCTGGACCGTTGTTTATACAAATATCATTGTACTTTTCATCAGGCCAAATGACGATTGCTGCTCTTAAATAGGCGCGATCAAAACTGGCTCCTTCATTTCCGGTGGCGCCGTAATAATTTGATGAATCCGGTTTGGTATTTTTCAAAGCATCTACAGGCAAACACTCGCCGTCATTGATCTTTATGCAGCCCAATTTCGTGGGAGTTCCAGCGCTATCAAGTAAAATGTCTACTTCATGCGTTTCATCGAAAACTTCCAGAATTTCATAGTCGTCATCGCTGTAATTGGATTCGTAATCATCATACCCGTAATCTTCTTCAGCAATCCCTGATTCTTTAATATGAACGATACCCAAGTACAAATTCAATTCTGCGGTTTTAGCTGCATGTTTCAATACCTGGAACACACCTGCATCTCGACCTTTTAAAGATTCAATAGACAAACCTTTTTCTGAATACATGTGGTCGAGAAAATAGATTAGTTTTTCTGATTTACCTTCTGGAGTTTTGAGTCTGCTTAAAATTTTCTTAGCTTGACTGATCTCTTTTGAATAATCAGGAGCTGTCAAAGGGGCTGCTTTAGATTTCTTTTTATAACAAAGGTTGTACACCAGACAGACCCGGTTTCCCTTTTTAATCGGTTGAACTTCATGTTCGCAGTCTGCAAAAAAAGCTGCATATTGAATCGTTCCTGGATCACTCACTTGCAATGAAACCTGCTCTTGTTGTCCAGCATGCCGAACTAATAAATCTCCTCCTTCATGATCTGACGCCAGGCTGACAACAAGGGTGCCAAACATCTTTTCGTCTTTTTCAGTGTCTCGGTGGGGTTTGAAAAATCCACCTTTTTCATATATTAACAATTTATATAATTGAGCTTCGATCTCGAGATTGTCTCCACAGAGTCGAGTTTGCACATTCTTCAGAAGTTCCTCGAATCCAGTGATCCAACCCACACCTGAGACAGAGAAATCTTTAACGTCCAACTGCCATACGTTTCTGATCTTAGTATCCAGAACGGTCTTTGCTCCGCGTCCAAATGGCGCCTTCTCGGCGATTTTAATCCAGTTTTTCAATTGCGGTTCGAATACTGGAAGTGAGAGCGATCCGGCCTGCTGATGCTGAATCCAGGGAGGAGGAGTGATCCAGCTTCCATGAACACAAAACTCTCTGCTGGTTCTAATTTCCGATAGAAGCTTGCCCAGGTCGGCAAACTGGCTGGCATATTGAATTTCTGGTGGAGGCGTAGACATTGTCTGTTTTTTAAGAAGAAATTTATTGTGGATAGATAAAATCCAGGAAACCTTTGGATGTCCAGATTTTGACTCCATCTTGGGTGTTTCGAATGATTTGCGCTTCGGAGCCAGGGAATTTTTCCAGAAGTTTTAGCCCTGCTTCAGGATCCATGACACTCAGAGCTGAAGCGAGTGAGTCGGCTTGTGTTCCACTGCAGGCAATCACATTGACTCGCCCTTCATCGATGAGGCCGATGCCGGTTTTGGGGTCCAGGATGTGTGAATAACGGACGCCGTCTACTTCGACAAATTGAAATAAATCACCAGATGACGCGACCGCTCCGCGTGTGATGCGTAATCTTTGTAGCGCCGGGAGTGGATTGGAGTCGGCGTGGCGCTCAGGTTGGGTGTCGCTTTTGGAGTAGGATTGGAGTCCAATTTCCCAGCCCAGCTCTCCTGGAGGTGGAGCTCCAACGACCAGATCCCCCCCTGCGTCAATCAAAACGCGTGAGATTCCGTGAGATTCCAAAGTTTTCAAAGCTTCTTCCGCTGCATAACCTTTAGCAATACCTCCCAGATCCAAACGCATATTTGTCGCATTCAATCGAACAGATTGATCATCCTGACTCCATTCGATTTTTTGATAACCCACTGATTTCAGCAAGGTTTCGAGTTCTTCTGGATCAGGTAGTTCCTTTCTTCTGGAGGATCGCCGCCAGGTTTTGGTGAGTGGTCCGACGGTCACGTCAAAGGCTCCGTCACTGAGTTGGGAAATGGTTCGCGCCTGGATCAGGACGTTCTGCAGATCGGATTCCAGTTCAACCCACTGACCTGATCCGCTACTGCGACTCAAACGATTGAGTTCACTCTCGGGAATGTAGTCACTCAAAGCGCTGTTGATGGACTCCACCCGACTCCATGCGTCCTGGACAGCCACTTCAATCGCTCCTTCATCCATCTTTGAATAAAGGGTCAATTTGAACTGTGTGCCCATGACCGGATAAACCGATTCATATTGCATCCAGTCAGGCGCTGAAGTTTGGGTGTCAAACTTTGATCCTGGTGAATTTGGAGGCGATGATGGAACTGGCTTCTGGGCGGAAGCTGGAAAAGAAAAACCGAGCGCTCCGATCAGTGTGATCAGAAGGCTCGGATACCGGTGGAAAGGTCTTTGGAGGATTTCCATTTCTGGAGTTTTGTATTCGATCTTACATTTCAAGATCAGGCAAGTTCCTGTTGAATAGATTCCACCATTGCGGTCATGCGTTTGCCGTATTCTACGTAATTGTTGTATTGAGCTTCGGCATCGGAAGTGACGTTAGCGTCATGGAAAACCACTGCCATGTGAGGTTCTATGGAAATGCCACCGTCGTAACCGTTCTTAATCATGTCTGTCAGAATCTCGCGCACTTTCGCTTGGCCTTCTCCCGGGAAGGTATAAGTGGCATCCTGCTTTTCTGTGTCGAAAATGAGGTCCTTGACATGGACATGCACGATTTCGTCTTTCACGTGTTCATAAAATTCCCAAGGGTCCTGGCGCGGGCGTGGCTCGGGTTTGGTGTAGTCCGGATTGAAAACCGGATTGCCTGTATCAAAAACCAGTTTCAGTCCGGGAACATTTTCCAGCAGCTTCTGGGTGTATGGCCAACCCATTCCACCATAATTCATGCAGTTTTCGTGAACCACGGTCATGCCTGAATCACCAAACAATTTCACCAGTTCACGCAAGCGACGGAAACGTTCATCTTCCATTTGGTCTTCGCCTTCCCGAATCGCAAAACTCATGACACGCACTTGTTTTGTGCCCAGGCGTTCCATGCGTTTGACTGAACGTTGAGCTTCACCCCAGGAAGAATCAAACGGTTCGTCGATTTTCTTGCCCCAGTTTGCGATCGTGGATCCAAAACAGTTGATCTTCACTCCGGCGTCCTGGAGTTTGCCCACGACGATCTCAAAAGCCTCCTCCGGAATCTCATGCAGATTGGCGGTTGGGAATCCATCCACTTCCACATTGCGGGCTTCGATATTTTCCCATCCGATTTCCTTGGTGGCTTTGATTTGAACGTCAATGTTCGATCCGGCTTCGTCTGCTAATCCTGTCAGAAACATAATAATTTTCTAAAATCTTTGAGTTGTTGAGGAAATTTTTAGGTCGCGATTTATGAACCAACTACTGTTTGGTAAATGAACTGGCAAAATCGTCGTCCGAGATTTCAACTACTTTCTTTTCAAAAGTGGATTCAGCTATCAGCCGTTGCAGCTCTTTTTCATAAGCGGCTCCATCCAATGGTAAATCTACGGTCGTTCCTTTCAGGCTGCTGTAAAGAGCGGCGTTGGCGATTTCTACCGAGTTCATGCCTTCTGCCCCTGGGACGAGTAACGGTGTTTTGTCCAGGATCGCGTCCACGAAATTCTGCACCACTACTGCGTGTGGAAGTTCTGCGGGTTCGGCAGGAATCTCAATATTCCAGACATCCGGTTTGGCGAATCCAGTTGTGGCGTTTTTGCTGAATTCGAGCATGCAGGATTCATTACGGGTGAATTGAATCTTCCCATTCTCCAGGACAATCTTGCCTTTGGTTCCGGCGATTTCAAATCGATTGGATCCAGGATGTTCTCCGGTGGATGTGATGAAAACTCCGGTGGCTCCTGAGTCATACTCGAAAAAGACGGTGACGTTGTCTTCCACTTCAATGTTGTGATAACGGCCCAATTGACAAAAACCTCGCACCCGATCGGGTTGTCCACAAAGCCATTGAACGAGGTCGATGTTGTGCGGGCATTGATTTAACAAAGCTCCACCGCCTTCACCTTTCCAGGTTGCTCGCCAACCTCCGCTGGAGTAATAGGCTTCGGTGCGATACCAGTCGGTAATGATCCAGTTGACGCGAACGATTTCACCCAGTTCACCGTCCTCAATCAATTTCTTAAGCTTTTGGTAACGAGGTTCGGCGCGCAACTGGAACATGGCTCCGAAGACGAGTTCCGGATTTTTGTTGGAAGCTTCAATGAGTCGTTCACAGTCCGCCTTATGCACCGATATCGGCTTTTCGACCAATACATGGAGTCCGTTTTCAAATGCTTCGATGCCTGTGGTTGTGTGACTATAATGCGGCGTGGCGATCAGGATTGCATCGATCTCACCGGACTGAATCATTTCCGAGACATCACTAAAACACTTCACTTTACCCTCGTAAGGCTCCAGTTTTTTGGGTGTCGAGGAACAAACCGCAGTCAGCCG
>JAUIHU010000197.1 GCA_030432175.1 Verrucomicrobiia bacterium
CCATGGAAGACTGGTTGTCGGATCACCTTCAATCGGAGTTCGATCTCGAACAAAAGATTGATCTGGCAATGCAGACCTGGTGGATGGCCCTCGAAGGCAGGTCGTTTGTCGCCCCGTTTCCTCCGGTCGAAAAAAGACAAAACGGCTGGCGTCAGCGATTGAAAGACTCAGGACTTGAACTTGAAATTGGATTCCTGAACCGCCATGTCGATTCTGGCGCCTGCTATGAAGTTCCTTCGATACCTCCAAGATTTTTTAAAATCAAAAAGACATGATACGCGTCGCAGGTTTGGAAACGGAATATGGGTGCCTGGTTCCGGTTGGAGAAGATCCGGGAATCGCTGTCTGCAGAATCCGCGACTGGATTTTTCAAGATGGGCGTTTCGGTCTCATTGATCTACATCAGCGAGACTGGGATGAACCTTCCGGTAATGGTGGTTTTCTCTACAATGGTGGAAGGTTGTATATGGACATGGGGCATTTGGAATACTGCACGCCTGAATGTCTGACATTGAAAGACCTGATCCGCTACGACCGTGCCGGGGATCGATTGATCCAGCAATCCTGCGAAGAGAGCGGGCTGGCTGATTCTCTCAATTTCATTCGAAACAATATTGACCACTACTCCGGAGCAACATTCGGATGTCACGAAAACTATCTGGTTCATCGTAATGCGCCATTGACGGAAAGTTCAGTCCTGTCCTTGCTGACTTTCTTAACGTTACGCATGTTGATGATTGGCGCAGGCAGAGTTGCAGGAGAAAACCCGGAAGAACTCTGGGAACTCGACGCCCAATTTACCCAGAGCCAACCGCCGTTTCAGATCAGTCAGCGAGCCAATTACATCAACAATGACTTATTTGAATGGGTCCAGTTCAATCGCGCTATCATCAACACGCGAGACGAACCTCTTGCAGACGGACGTCGTTTCAGGCGCCTTCATTTACTTCATGGGGATACAAACGTATTAACTGAATCTCTGGCATTAAAAATTGGAGCCACAGCGCTGGTTCTGGATTTGCTGGAGAATGAAGCTTTGCCCAAGGTGTATCTGGCGGATGCCGTCACCACCATGAGAAATTTATCGATCTGCCCGGAAGGTCCCTGGGAAGTTCCTTTGGCGGATGGTCGAATCATGTCAGCCCTTGAAATTTTGCGAATGTACCAGGAATCTGCGACCAGGGAATTTGGAGGAAGAGATGAAGAAACGGATCAGGTCCTGACTTTGTGGAAGCAAACCCTGGATTCACTGGAAAACCGCGACTGGGGCGCCATGTTCGGGAAAATTGACTGGATCACCAAAAAGCTGCTCTTCGAAGATTTTATTCAACAGGAGGGATTAAAATGGACGGATCCATGGTTAAAATCACAGGATCTCGAGTTTCACCACATCAACCCGGAGCGCAGTCTTGGCATGGCTCTGGATCGGCCCGGTGAGTTTTGGGTAGAAAGCGATTCAAAGACGGAGCTAGCCATGAAAGAGCCACCCAATGACACACGTGCGCTCTCACGAGGAAAAGCGCTTCAGGCTTGGGGTAAAGAGCCGCCTGAGAGATACTTTGCTGACTGGGAACGACTTGATTGCAGTTCACGAGGTCCATTCAGTTTGTTAAATCCATTCCAGGCCAATCCAGATGGATTTGATCACTGGTTAAAGGCAGCCTCCCAAAACGGCGAATAACCATTTATACTTCACGCACCTCCAATTCACTACCATGAACACTCCTGCCTATGCTCAACGTCTTCAGATTCTGGTATTCAGTGATGTTCATTACGCCTGTGAGGCTGAGCGCGCACGCGGCCATACCGAATCCAAAGTCATTTCAAACCCTTTGCTGAAACTTCCGGTATGGTTTTTCAGACGCTTTTTCTGGCAAGGAGCGCCTATGGCTCAAAATCATTTTCTGGACCATGTTCTTGCATCCACCTCCGGGAACCACAACTTCGACCTGGTGGTCGTCAATGGTGATTTCACAAGCGACACACGATTTATAGGAGTGGCGGATGATGCAGCTTTTGAGAGCGCTAAAATTTGTATAGAGAAAATCAAAAGCGTGTTTGGAGATACCTTTCAGCCAGTTTATGGAGATCACGAAATTGGTAAAATGAGTTTATTTGGGGGGCAGGGAGGACCTCTGATCCGCAGTTGGCGTCGAACCAAAGATGAATTGGGAATTGAGCCTTGCTGGCGCCGGCAACTAGGAAATTATGTTGTGATGGGAGTCACTTCCACCGTGCTGGCTCAACCAGTTTACGAAGCGGAAATGCTTTCCGAGGAGTTGGACGAATGGAACAGCATTCGTGAGCAGCACATATCGGAAATCAATGTGATCCTTGAAGATTTGCAACCAGAACAGCGTTTGATTATTTTCTGCCATGACCCCACAGCTTTGAATGCGCTGATTCATGACACCCATCTTCAACAGAAACTGAACCAGGTTGAGACCACATTCATCGGGCACCTCCACTCACCATTAATACTCAGCGCCGCCAGAATGTTGGCTGGCATGCCTACTATTCGGTTTCTGGGAAACTCGATCCGCAGAATGAGTCAGGCTCTGAATGCGGCGCGTGAATGGGAATGTTTGAATCTCCGAATCTGCCCCTCCATCAACGGAATAAGATTACTCCGCGACGGAGGATATTACACTCTGTCATTAGACCCGGCAGCGAAAAGCCCGGTGAAATATGAGTTCCACCCGACCCGCCATGTTCCCTGGACGGGTCATGAAGTGGAAAGTGATCCTGGGTACTAACACCTTACCTTTGCAATCATTCAAAGCCGCAGAAATGTCAAAATTCTATGACTGACCCTGTCTTTTTCTAAAACAATTCATCGCAGACAAAATCGCCAAACCCAGCCAGGGGCCAAATGATTTGATGGCAATCAAAATACCTCTACGGCCATGCTCATTGTCTGGCATCAGGATGACAAAAGCCATGATGGACGCAAAGCAAACCAACGCCGTTACCAAGGAACACCAGAAGAAAACACTCCAGGCTTGTCTGGGGATTTGCATGTCAAATTTCATAACATGAGATTGATTCTTTGAATCATTCAATGATTCGGACTCGGAAGTACTGAGTAGCGTCCGTTGTTAGGTCCAACTCAATCTGAATGGCATCAGCGCCAGGGATAATATCATTATATTCCGACCAGGAACCGGATTGCAAATCAGAAGAAGTTTCTACCACGTAATCAAATCCGAGTTGTGAATCAAACTCCAGAATCCAAACATGATCGGCGTTCAGAGTGAGGTGAAGACGAACTTCATCAGGTTCGTTGTCGATGATTTTAAGAGTAACCTCGAAAGATCTGTCCGTAATATCAGGAATTGTAAAAGTTAAGGTGGTTTCTGAATCCCCATCAAGGATTTCGTTGTCAATAGCTATGACCGGAATATCAATGTTATTTACATCTGGCGGGACTGTAATGGTATCAGGAACCAACACCCTCTCAGGATTGGAATTCAAAACAAGTATCTCAACCTCCTGGTCAAATCCTCTTCCATCAGTCAATCGAAGTGAGGGAAAGCGGCTATAACCTTCCTGAATAATGGCATCCTCTTCATCCACTAAAAACTGGATTGTGACATCATCCTGAATTTCAAACTCAATTCGCCAAGGATCCCAGTGACCGGAAGAAAACTCAACCCACCCGGTTTCTCGATCAACATTCAGCAAAGCATCACCCAGTCCTTTGAAGCTAAACTGTTTCATGGTTTCTCCGGGCTCGAACAGGATTTCCTCATCCAGATTTAAGATATCTTCCAGATTATGTCGGACCTGAACTCTCACAGGAAGGTCAGAGGGGCTTTCCAGACTGACAGTAATAATAGGTCGTGACATCCCCAAAGCGCCTTCAAAGACATTGCTTCTAGAAGATGAGCCGATTTTGTTGGGTTCATTATCCCAAACTTCAATAACATGCTCCAAACTACCGATCTCAGGATGACTGACGCGAATAGTGACGTCCTGCACACCATCAATCATGGAATCATCAAAAGCTTTCAGAGGGATGGTTGTCTGTGTTGCCCCGGCTGGCAAAGTCCATGTTCCATTGCCAAGATCAATTTGATCGGAAGGAGAGGTTTCTATCGATAACTCCAGATCCTCTGAAAATGACTCATTCACAATAATTAAAAGTTCACCCTCGCTGGATCCGAGTTCAGGTGTCCCTGCCTCGGTGAGAATGGATGAGCCTTCCAACCGAAACAATGCTCCCGGTACTGCCTCTAAAGCGGGGGAAGTAAATGTTCTTCCAGATTCAAATTCCGCCAGGAGCTTAAACTTTCCTTCGCGGCGTTCCATATCAACACTTCCGGACCAGAGTCCGTTTTCCAGAGATAAGTCATCCCCACTATTTGACATGATTGGCTCATTACTATTAGCATTCCAGGGAAAACCTGAAGAGAAATCCCAACTGGCCTGAGTCGACATCACTTGCCAACCTTCGCTTAGAGAATTTTCTGGCATACCACTACGGTAAACAGCATAACTCGCTCTTGTATTAGAAGGCTGATACAAATTGGATAAGTTCAGTTCAGTTTTATCAAAATCATTCAGCGGGTTTCCGTCTGGCCCAAGTATTTCTGGAACTTCATCGAATGTTGAAATGAATATACTGTCATGAACTTCAAATTCCGGATCTAAAATCAATGCGCCAATAAACATATTATCCACCAGGCCCGGGATTTTCCATTGCGCGTTAAATCCGGAGTCGATGGCATTCTCCAGTTGAGGAGTTCCATACGAAGCAGGATAGCAATATAAATCGATATTAGATTCAGCATTAATGGCGGGCCGTGATTTATTAAAAGTATATACTCCTATTGGAAGTGGGACTGAGTTTTGATCATAAACCAAAACACTCCATCCTGACAGGTCGACCGGCTGGCTACTCGCGTTGGCGACCTGGATTATAGACCCAAAAGAAAATCCGATATCAAGGCTCCTTGAAAATACTCCCGATAATATAATCGTTCCAGTAGGAACCTCAGAAACAATGCTTAAGTCAAAACTTTCAGCTTCAGGTAAAACCAGGGTTCCCGATGAGTTGACTGCCTGCATGGTCACTTCAAAAGGAAACTGGCTGTTTATAGTTTCCTCGGGAAGAATCCACTCAATATCTGACCAGGCTGAAGGTGAATCCAAAATGGTGATGCGCGCTGGAAGATCCGGATAAAAAGCTCTTTGGATCTGTTTAATGCGAACATCAAAATACTCGGAGGCTTCCGTGATTTCATCGGGAAAAATGTTTATATTGGCAGTGGCGCTCATCTCACCGGGGGCAATACGCACTTCTCCTTCTATGGGTTCAAAGTCTGAGTTAGTTGCGGTACCTTCAATCGTTTCAAACTGAATAATAACTTCTGCATAACTTGGATTGTTCAGAATTTCAAACTCAACAGTAACTTGGGTCATTTCAGAAGCTGGTTCGTTAATGGTTACATTGTTGATACCAATACGAGGGAATTGTTCATCGTCTATTATAGTCACTTGAATTCTTCCCTGATAGGATTCTGAACCATTTGGCCCGTTGAATTGAATGAACAAAGATTCATCGTATTCCCAGATAGCGTCGTCGATAATCTCGATCTGAACAGATGCAAATTTCTCCCCAGCCGGGAAAATAACTTCACCTTCAACAGGAACATAGTCTTCATCTGAAAGTATTCCCCCACTTAAAGTGCGGTAACTAAAACTCATCGTCTCATCGCTGATTTCTCGTAATTCAATGGGAACCGATACAATTCCACTTCCTTCGGAAACAGAAACAGGATTGTGAAGAATAAGCGGCTGTTCTGCAAAAACGCTGAAGCCAGTAAAAATGAGAATTGTTCTGAACAATGGCGAACTGAGGAGCATCTTCATAATTTCTGATTACTTAAACCACGAAAGACTCGAAAAGCACGAAAGTATTTAAAAAAAATGCATTTCCGTGTTTTCCGCGCCTTCCGTGGTAATTAACTTTTCGTGCTTTTAGTGTGTTTCGTGGTTCAGGAGGAAGGTCATTAGATCCCGGATTTCTTCTGTGTTCAACGCTTCCAGCAATCCACTGAGAGCGGTTCCACTTTTGTTCCCAAAACTCCTGAAGCATTCCCCTATAACGCCAACGGCAACCTCACCTCGGACGGGCGTTGGGATGCCACCTGGAATTTCGAGAATCACTTCATCACAATGGCGGCGAAGTCCTGTGTGGTCGGACCCACCACGTGACTGGAGTTCCGTTACGTTTACGTGGGAACATAGGGCGCCCAAGCATGAATGCTCCCGACTTTCAAAAAAACGGACCGATTAATCCAAAATACTTTTCAGTTCCTCGATAGAATTCAGCTCAAGTAAAGCATCAGCTATTTTGTTGAGAGTCGATCTGTCTGAAGCCTCCAACCTGGTCTTTAATCCTGTAGGAAGCGGTCCAAATTTACGAATCAGTAAACGCAAGATCAATGTCAACTGACCTTCCTCGCGTCCCTCTTCGCGCCCTACGACTCTCCCTTCTTCCAGTCCTGCGGTACGTCCCTCTTCACGTCCTTGTTCGATGTACTGAACCGACCAGTCCATGGTGTTGTTGTCGATGCTCATAATGATTTGTTCGATGGTATGGAGTTCTTGTAGTTCTATGTTAGGCATTCTGGTGGGTAAAAAGGAATGGGTCAACCAGGCGACGACGGATTTTTGGAAATTTTCTTCTCCCAGTTCTTTGAGTCGTTGAGCTAGCCGACCCAGCCACTGGGTGGCTTCTTGCGGATTCACACTGCGCTCGATGCGGATCAGGAGTCCTGCAAGGTTGTCCGGGCTGGGAAGCTGGTAGTTCGGCAGATGGAGTTGGTCGATGAGAAAGTATTGGGATTGTGGCTGCCAGGGAGACAATTCAAGCGGTTCATTCTGTTGCGTCTGATGAAAGCTCAGCGGCGCGTTCCAGGGACGGAGTCCGTTGTAGAGGACGATGGGGAATATCCGTGGCAGATCCGGCGTCGTCATTCTTCCTGAACGATGGATTTCTTCGGAGAGTAATGAAGCGTAGGAATTCAGTCGAACCGGCATAATGGGATCGGGGTGGGTTTGGAATTCAATCAACAGGATAAATTGTCGTTGTTTATCCTCGTCCTGGGTTTTGCATAACCAGGCAATGTCATTATCCCTCCGAAGGATTTTGGACTCATCGATCCAGGAGCCGCTGATTTTTTGCGTCGCGTCTGGTGGAGGCTCTTTGCTTGGATCATTGGTGTAAGGAAAAAAGGCGTGAACGAAATCCCTCACCAGGATGGCGTGGGAGAACAATAGTTTATAGCCGGCGTCTTGCTTAGGCATCGTCTGGAATGTTTGGATTTAAAATAGAAAACAAATAAATCGGACCTCCTTGGTTCGATGCTTACAAAGTATTCAGAAATGGGAATCTGGCAAGGGAGGGAGTGCAAAAAAGTTAAGAAAGTTTCTGACACCCAAGTTTTCCACGCCCAATTGTTCATCTCACCGAAAGCAATGAAATTAAAGGCCGTAACTCCTACAGAGTTGGAATTGTGTTTAACCAGAAACCCAGGGTAGCTCGTGCCTTACAACCATGGGCTGTGCTGCAGATTCCCGTTGGGATACAAACTATTTC
>JAUIHU010000198.1 GCA_030432175.1 Verrucomicrobiia bacterium
GCTGGAATTACTGGAGCTTACTTTACCCTGGGAGCCATCTGGTTGGATTTTAATTCGGATGGATGGCCAGATATTTATGCGGCAAATGATTATCTGGGACCAGATAGGCTCTATCTCAACCAAAAGGATGGGACATTCCAGAACGTGATTCACGATTATCTTCCGCACATTCCCTGGTCTTCTATGGGAATGCACCACGGAGATCTCAATCGAGATGGATTAATTGATTTCATCGCTACCGACATGCTGGGCTCAACCCATTATCGCAGAAATGTGATGTTGGGTGAATCCAGTCGCATGGAATGGTTCTTCGACTTTTCAAATCCTCCACAGTATTCGCGAAACGCGGTCTACCTGAACTCAGGAGCGAAAAAGTTTTATGAAATCTCCTGGCTGATCGGGATGCAATCAACTGACTGGACCTGGGCTCCGTTGGTGGAAGATTTTGATGGCGACGGTTGGGAAGACGTTTTGTTTACCAACGGAATGTTGAGAGACGTTCAGCATACAGATCTTGGATCGTATGCAGATCGCACGTTCGGTGGAGGATCGCGAGCCTGGGCTGAATTCTGGTCCAAGCAGAATATGCTCAAAGAAACCAATATCGCCTTTAGAAACCTTGGGAACCTGGAATTTGAACGAATGGAGCAGCAATGGGGACTGGATTTGAAGGGGGTGTCTTTTGCATCGGCTGCAGCTGATCTGGACCGAGATGGTGATCCGGACCTCATACAAGTCCATGCCGACCGACCTGTTTCGATTTATGAAAATCAATCGAAGGCCACCAATCGCCTGGTTATTGAGCTTAAGGGAGTTGAATCCAATACAGCCGGCTTTGGATCTTTCGTGAAAATTGAACATGCGAGCGGTTCACAGACAAAATATCTGACACAAGCCCGAGGTTGGCTGACAGGAGGTCATAATGAATTGCATTTTGGACTGGGTGTGGACCAAGTAGTGGAAAAACTTCAAGTCATTTGGCCAGGAGGAGCTCAACAAGTACTGACAGATATTCCAGCCAATCATTTCGTAAAAATTTCCCAATCGGAAGTTGGTGATGAAGTGAGAATAGCGAACCCAAAACCCCTTGTTCCGTGGTTTAAACCAGCATCGGGATTTTCAACTCCAACTCATTATCCATCACAAATGGGAGCCATGCCTGAGCAGCCCTTGGCCAGTCACAAGCGACTGCAGGGAATGGTGGCGACTGCGTGGACAGACTTTAATCAGGATGGCTTGATGGATGTGTTTATTGGCGGTGGTTTCGGAGTCAGTGGCCGCATCGAACTACAAAATCGCGACGGATCATTCAAGACACTGAACCTTGCAGCGTTTGAAACCAACAAAAACATGGCCGACACTGGCGCCGTTTTTCATGATTGGAATCAAGACGGACATCCTGATCTGTTTATAGCTAGATATGCCTTAAGACCCACAACAAATCCAAGGAGCGCCGGGCATGAAATGTTTTTTTCTGATGGAAATGGAGGTTTCCGTCAGGATCTGTCAGTAGATTTGCCAGCAAGCCTGACACAAGCCAATGGTTTGGTTGTTGGGGACGTAGATCAGGACGGTGACCTGGATCTCTATATTCCAGGATCCTCAATACTTGGTAAATTCCCAATCTCCGCCCCGAGTTATCTTTGGTTTTGGGAACAAGATCGATTCATTGACAAAACACCTGAAATTTTTAAATCACTTGGGATCGTGCAGGATGCAGCCTGGGCTGACATGGATCAAGATCAGCGATTGGATTTAGTAACTGTTGAAGCCTTTGGGTCCATGCGAATATTCCTGAACAAACCGGCTGGTTGGATAGAAGCTCCCGATATCAGCGGATTGGGAGAATTAAAAAGTTGGTGGCGAAGTATTGCCGTAGATGACTTGGATAGCGATGGGGATTTAGATATTGTGGTTGGTTCAATAGGAAGAAACAGTCGCTACCAAGCTGACAAAAACTCTATTCAGGCTTTGCTCTATGGAAACCTTGGAGCCCAGAAACGCCATCTGGCGCTGGAAGCATATCAGGAAGGCTCGTCACTTTATCTGCATTCCGGATTTGAAAAAGTTTCACAGGTATTACCTGGATTGCGTGGGAAATTTAAAAATTTTCATCAATGGTCCTTGGCAAACATACAGCAAATATTTGATCCGGAAGAAATCAAAACACTCCAGGTCAAAATATGGAATTCAATGGACTCCGGAATTTGGGAACAAACAGAGCCGCTTAAATTTCAGTTTCGTTCCTTACCCCCATTGGCTCAAGCAGGTCCAGTCAATGACATAGTGATCGAAGATTTTAATCAAGACGGACATTTAGATTTGGCTCTGGCTCAGAACGACATGACATCGATACCCGCTAACCATCGAATGGATGGAGCCCTGAGTCTGATACTTCAAGGGACTGGGGAGATCCAAAAGTTCGAGGCATTAAATTCAGCTGCAAGTGGGGTGGTCATTCCTGGAGAAGCGAGGGCGATATCCTGGATGGATTTGGATACAGACGGGCAGAAGGAACTCATTTTTCTGTTGAGGGAACAACAAATTGAGATTTATGAATCAGAGTCAGGGACTCCATTGGATTGATGTTCCTTGCGATACTGTAAAGGAGTAACTCCCATATGTTGTCGGAACTGCAGGGTGAAAGAACTTTGATCATAGAAGCCCAAAGAAACCGCGATGTTCAGGATGGGTTCTTCCCCTCGCGTTAGAAGCTCGCAAGCCGTTTTTATTCTCAACTTGGTGATGAACTCGCGAGGACTCATTTTCAAAGTTTCGTTGAATCGGCGCTCCAGTTGCCTGATCGACATTTTGGCCATTGAGGCGACATCTTTGATTGAAATGGAGTCGCGGAAATGCTCACGGATATAATGGATTGCAGGCTCTATCTGAAGGTAGGGCTGGATGAACTTCCGGTCGTATTGATAGTTTTGAGCAGTTCCCATTAGTCCAAGGATGTTGCCTTGTTTATCGCGCACTGGGAGCTTGTTAGTCAGGTACCAGCCAGGTAAGCCGTCCGGGTTCACAAAGAGTTCAACAATGTGTAATTTAGGTTTGCCGTGAGTTAAGACCCAATCATCATCCTCACGGAAATGTTCTGCCAGCGATTTGGGAAACAGTTCGTAATCCGTCTTACCAATAACTTCAGATTCACTCCTCACACCAACACGTTCCAAAAAAGAGCTATTGGCGCAAACGATTTCAAAATTTCGATTTTTCGCAAAGAAAGAGATACCAGGCAGGTGTTCAAAAAGCTGATAGAAAGGAGTGTCCGCTGCCATCAGTTCAATGAATTTCAGTTTTTTATTCATTGGGCTCATTATCTGATTCTAAATTTATTGCGCGTTTGGCGGCGCAGACTCGGATCTCTTTCAGACTAGCTCAATTTACTTGGCAATGCAGGCGGCTAAAACCTGGGAACTTCGGACATGCCTGCAGATATTGACGCTGAAATCCAATTGAATTTCAGAAATAGAGCCATGTTTTTGACTGTTTTCGTACGATAAGGTTAAAATAATGTCGTAAATCTCATAAAAATCGTCGGACACACACAATACTAAAACTGTTCTCTCAGTTATTTTGCCGTCAGATTCCGAAACATCGCGTGGAACAAGTGGCGGCTGTTAAGGCTCAAGTATTCTCCCAAATCAGAATGCTATGAGTCTTGCAGAATCGTCTTTACCCAAAATTCTCGATGTTTCTGGATATCCATTTTTGACCCAAATCAAGAATTATGATGAACAAAAGAACACAATACAGACTTCTGGGAAGTTTGGCGATAGTAGGTTTGACCGGCTACACCGCCCTCGGAGATCTGAAGCATCGATACTCGTTTGACGAAACGGGTGGAACAACAGTCGCCGACTCAGTCAGCGGCGCGAATGGAACATTGGTCAACACGACCGGACTCTCTGCTTTCAGTGAAGGACAACTCACACTGGGAAATGATGGAACTCAAACATCCAATAGTGGACTCGGAGATTACGTTGATTTACCAAACGGCCTGATCAGTGACCTCGTTACAGACGGGACTCCCACAGCATTCACCATTGAAGCCTGGTTCACCTGGAACCAGGTCACCGACTGGCAACGACTCTGGGACATTGGGACCTCCGTTGGAGGTGAAGATGTTTCCGACAGTGGTGATCTAACAGCTCAGATTTTTGCCACTCCACAAGCCGGTGGCGGTGGTGTGCGCACTGCCTGGCGTGGTCAGGGATTGGGAGAAGCCAGTCTGACCAGCCAACCCTCCTCACCCACAGGAGAAGAGCAACATATTGCATTCGTCTGGGATGAGAATGATACCAGCGCCCGGATGTATTTGAATGGAGCATTGGTCGGTCAAAACACTGCAACTGCTATTACCATTCAGGAAAATTTCGCGGGTAATGATGTCAATGTCTGGCTGGGAAGATCCCAATGGAATGACACGCTTTACATTGGAAGCTACAATGAGTTTAGAATTCATGACAACGCATTAAATCCATTGGAAGTGGCCGGTAGTTTTCTGGGCGGAGCAGATTCTACTGAAGGTGGAGATCTGGGAGAGTTGGTTTCGCTCAATGCCGGTTTCGCAGCGCCAGCCATCTTGATTGGTGAAAACACGACGGTGACCGCTGTTGCCGATTTTGAATCTTTCACGGGTTTAAATGTGGCCCCACTTTCCACTTATTCTTCAGATGATGAGAGCATTGCCACGGTAAATGCTAATGGAATTGTGACAGGTGTCAGTGAAGGCACAGCAAATATCACTGTTGACTACAACGGAACCACAGCTACTGCCAGCATCGAAATCCAAAACCCTCCGGTTCCGGAAGCGGTTCTGGCACACCGATATGATTTTAGCGAAGAGATCGGAGCCACTACGTTGAATGACCTCGTGGGAGATGCTGATGGTGATGCTATCAATCTTCAGTTTGACGGAAATGGTCGCGCTTTTTTCAATGGAGCCAGTCAGGGTTATGTTGATTTGCCCAATGGCATTATTTCCTCTAAACAAAACGTTACGATTGAAGCCTGGGCGTCATACGATCCTGCCGGAGGCGCCTGGCAACGACTTTTTGATTTTGGAACAACAACGCTAGGCGAAGATCCAGATCCAGCAGTTGAAGGTGGATATTCCGGAGCTGAATCGTTTTTCTTTGCGCCTCGTCAGGGAGCGATTACAGCCGCCAACGGAGGTCGTTTTGCTTTCGATCCGAGTGGTGGAGAAAACCCTCAGATAAACCCTCCAGCCAGCGCAGCGGCTCCTATTGGGGAGGAATTCCATATGGTCGCTATTTACAATTATGATCAACGATCTGCATCTATTTGGATCAATGGAATCCAAATTGGCGAAGCTCCAGTTCTGGCTGAAAGACCATTGTCTGAACTGGATGACGTCAACAACTGGTTGGGACGTTCACAGTGGAGCGGTGATGCTTTTGCAACGGCTGATTTCAATGAGTTCCGTATTTACGAAGGTGTCCTGAATCCCGTCCAGATCGCCATCAACAATAGTGTTGGACCTGACACATTGATCGATAATCCGGGTGAACTTCAATCTGTTTCGCTGAGCGCCGAATCGACTTCTGTAGTGGCAGGCGGACAACCAGCAAGTCTATCACTTCTGGGAGATTTTGACGCCGCATCAAGCGTGGATGTTTCCAGTTTTGAAGGCGCATTTGTCACTAGTTCAGATGACTCTGTAGTCGAAATTCTGAACAATCCTCTGCGCATCTATGCCGTTGGCCCAGGAACTGCAGAAATTTCAGGTGGATTGAATGATTTGTCTGCAGATCCAATTACTATCACCGTTACAGCTCCTGCCTCGACTCCGGTTCTGGATAATCGTTACTCATTCAACGGGAATGCTGATGATTCAGTGGGACCGTTAAACGGAACCCTGATTGGAACTGGATCCATTGGTGATGGAAAAGCCAATTTTGACGGAGCCAGTTACATTGATCTGCCTGACTTTTTGTTCAGTGACTACTATTTCCAGGTGGATGAAAATCCAGCGATCACATTCGAAATTTTCGGAACCTGGGGTGGTGGTGCAGCCTGGCAGCGTATGCTTGACTTTGGTTCCAACGACCTGGGTGTCGAAGGTCCGGATGTTGGCCCCGACGCTTATGGCGCGGTGGACACAGTGTTCCTCACACCAAGCAGTGGAGGAGGGTTGTTACAATTCACATTTAACAATGGTCAGGGCACAGACGTATTTATGACTGGTGAAGGTTTAGTTGAAGGAGAGCCTTTCCACGTCGTTGTTGTCTTTGATCCTTCGCAAGGAGTGATGCGTCTTTATCGCAATGGGGTACGGCAGGCGGTTGCCAATGTCCCGACCGACGCGCTCTTTGCGATTAACGACCTCAACGCATGGGTTGGCCGCTCTAACTACAGCGCTGATCCTTTTTATAATGGTACAATTTCAGAACTGCGCATCTGGCGTGGAGCTTTGTTGGACGCCGATATAGCAAAGCAGGCAGTGTGTGGACCTGACGAACTCGATTGTGAGATCGTAACTGAAGTTCCTCCACTGAGTATCAGTCTGGACAGCGGATCTGTTGTTCTGAGCTGGGACTCTGACGCGGCTGGTATTGTTCTGGAAGCTTCAAATAGTGTTGGAACTGACGCTGACTGGAGTCCTGTTAGCGGCGCTCCGGATGTAAATGCAGGAACATCCAGTGTCACCGTGACCCCTGAAGGCGCTCAGTTCTTCCGTTTGCGAAGCGGAAACTAATAAAGTTCATCATAATCAGTTATTAGTGCATAGCGCATCATGGATCGGGGCGGGTAGTTATGGATCCCCGCCCCGATTCCATTTCTGACAAATTTAGTCAAGTTGCTTCAGGCAGTTTTGCTCAACTTAAAAGATCCGTAATTAAACCGTCTACTCCCGAGACCCAAATGAACTATAAAAATTTTCTGAACCGTAAAGCGTTCACCCTGATTGAACTCCTCGTCGTCATCGCGATCATTGCGATTCTTGCCGGCATGTTGTTGCCTGCTTTAGCAAAAGCCAAATCAGCGGCTCATAAAGCCAAATGTTCCAGTAACAACCGACAAATCGGACTCGCCCTGAGAATGTATGCTGACGAAAATGACAATTACCTTCCAAAGAATGGACAATTTGGCGGATGGCCTTGGGATCTGGACCGTAATGTCATTGAAGAAATGGAGAATCTTGGATTTCAACGACATCTTTTGTACTGCCCCAGCGCTCCTCAACAGGACGATTTAACCCACTGGAACTTCACCGCTAATTTTGCCGTGATCACCTACGTGATGACACTGGATGGGACACCTCGTTTGAATGTAACCAACACTAACGCGAAGCTCCAGGTTCAGCCGATTCAGGTCCGCAGAGAAACTTTTACACCGTCCCCGGCAGAGAGGGAACTGACCGCAGATACTGTCATTTCAGACAGCCCGAACAGAGATCGTGCGAGATTCTCGGGCATTCAGGGTGGATCTCCCATTCCGCACCGGACCAGTCATATGGACAACAATGGGCAGCCGGAAGGTGGCATGATTGGATTCTTTGATGGACACGTTGAATTCAGAAAATTCAGAGACATGTCTGTGCGGACCTTTGGAACACC
>JAUIHU010000199.1 GCA_030432175.1 Verrucomicrobiia bacterium
AACCCCAGGCGGCTTCTGCTTCTAACCTGGATAAAAACAGTATTCTGTTTGCCATCACATCAAACGGACAAGTCGTTTATGGCGGGCGTGATATAGGAGTTGGGGGAGTGCGTGCGCTGGTTCGACGATTGCTTCAAAAAGAACCGATGCCGGTAATTGTACAAGTGGATCAGGCGGCTCCAGCCGGACAATTAGTGAGAGTCATTGATGAAGCTAAACTGGGAGGCGCTGAGAATGTCAGTGTGGCTGCGCAACCTGCTGGCAGCTAAATCTGCAGGTGTCTCATTAATTTTTACATTAGAACTTTAAATCATCCAAAGAATTCCTAAGAGGTCCAATTCCTTAGATTTTGAAGTCACGCAAGAATTAAGTATGGCGCGTAAAGTATTCAGTCCACCCCCATCCCACGCCGCGCCATTTTGGACTTACGGTGGAGCATTGTTGATCACCCTGGCGGTGTTTCTAGCTTTGCCTTTGACTCAGATGATTTCCGGTGGAAATAAGAAAGCCTTGGAGCTGACTCGTATGGAGGCTTCTATGCCACCACCACCTCCACCTCCATTGGAAACTCCGCCACCACCACCTGAGCCGGAACAGAGTGAGCCGGAGCCAGATTTGCAGCAGGAAACACAGCAACTTTCATTAAGTGATCTGGATTTGGATTTCGGCGCTGGCGGGGGAGGCGTTCTGGGAGGTGGTCTGGGAGCTTTTGGAAATGACGAAGCAGGAATGAACGATCTCGCCATCTTCGACATTGCTGACCTGGATAAAGGTCCTCAGGTGATCGCAGCAATCAGTCCGAGAACTGCTGGTTTACCCAAGATTTCTGGAACGGTAGTGGTGTTATTTATAGTGAATGAAAATGGGCAGGCTGTTGATGCCCGGATCGAATCAGCTCACCACCGGGAATTTGAAAAAGCGACCCTGGATGCTGTGAAGCGTTGGAAATTTCGTCCAGGTATGAAAGATGGCGCTCCCGTCAGTTCTTACGTGCGTCAGGCAATCCCATTTCAATTTAAGTAAACACATGTTTCGTAACATCAAGACAATTCGTAGTTATATATTATCGCTGGCTGGACTGGCGTTGGTTTTACCTTTGCAAGGGCTATCGCAGAGCGACCCAGGCAAGCAAAATAATCCCGTTGCTTTCCAAGCCACAGCAGATTTCTGGAACAGTCCTGAATTTGTTAAAACTTTCATGGGCAACTATGGATTTCGCTCTGAAGTGGAACCCAAGTTTAATAATCTGGAAGAGCAGAAATACTATACAGAGATTCTGGAATTATTGAGGGAAAACCCTGAAGGGGCGATCGAGAGCCTGAAAAAACAAATCAAGCCCGAGTCGAGTTCGATACTCAGCTTTACACTCGCCAAGTTACAACAACAAGAAGGTGAAGTGGAAGCTGCGAAACAGAATCTGGAGGTGGCTCTGGCCAAATCACCAGATTTTCTGAGGGCGCACCGTGAGTTGGGTTTCTTACTCGCTCAGAATAGTGAGTTTGAAGCAGCTGCCGAGCATTTGGTCCGAACGATTGAGTTGGATGGCGCAGATGGTCCTGGGTTTGGGATCTTAGGATATTGTTATCTCAACCTGGATCGACCAATTTCTGCTGAAGGCGCATATCGAAACGCTATGTTACTTGCTCCTTCAACTAAAGATTGGAAACTGGGGCTGATCAAGAGCCTGTATGTGCAATCCAAGTTCAACGAAGGATCACTGATATTAGATGAACTGATTCAGGCAGATCCAGAAAATGAAGCTTACTGGAGTTTGAAAGCTGAAATGCAAGTACTTCAGGAGAAACTTCTGGATGCGGTGGTGAGTTTGGAAACGATGCGTCGGCTAGGCAAAGCGGGATCCCAGGATCTGGGGAGATTGGCAGATTTACATTTGATTCAGAACCGTCCGGACCTCGCCGTTGAGATTTATGAAGCTGCAATGAAGGGAGAAGAACCTTTGGAAACATCCAAGCTTGTTCGAGCTGGCGAAGCATTGACCAGTCAAGGTTATCCGCTGAAGGCGGCCAAACTCATTGAAGGTTTGGAATCCAACCTGGGTGAGTCAATGGATGATGAAATGTTGGTTTCAGTACTTAAGTTGAAAAGTAAAATTGCGTTGTCTCAGGACAATGGCGATACAGCGATTCAGTTTCTTGAGCAAGCATTGGAGAAGGATCCATTAGATGGAGAAGCGTTGATTCTGGTTGGGGATTATTATCAGACCCAGGAGGAGTGGGAGAAGGCTGTGTTCAGATACGAAACTGCATCCAGAATTGATGGATATGAAGCGGATGCACTGGTGAAGCAAGCTCAGGTATTGGTGAAGCAGGGGAAATATACCAACGCGATTTCGCTCCTGGAACAAGCCCAGAAAATCCGCCCTAAAGACTTTGTTGCCAGGTATCTCGAATCTGTCGAAAAGGCTGCTGGTCGCCGTTGATGATAGTCGAGTGAAGATAATTCTCTTCAAAAAAACATAACTAAAATAAATAAATTTCAAAAGCGTCGAACTGTACAGACGCAATGGAACACACGCATGCAGCGTCATCGCAACAGCATTTCAGGATTCCTGCTTACCTTTTTAGCGCTGACAGGAGCGCTGATTCATTTCGTCTCCAGCGCACAGGAACCCTCTGAATCTTCAGCAACGATTTCGGGAGAAATCATGGATTCCTGGAATCAGACTCCTATGGGAGGAGTCGCTGTGACGCTGCGGGGAACCACACTGGCAACTACGACGAATCCTGACGGGACATTTGAATTGAAAGATGTTCCTCCGGGTAATCATATTCTGCTTTTCAGCAAATCCGGCTATCAGCGCGCTACTGTGTCGGACATTCGTTCATTGGGAGGCCAGACATCTACCGTAAACCTGGAATTGCGTCCGGAATTCTATGAACTGCCTCCCTATGAAGTGATTGTAGAACCTATAGGACAGCAGACCATTGCCATACTGGATACCCGTAGAAGGTCTTCTGCCTTAACTGATGCCATCGGCTCTGAATTCTTTTCCCGTGCAGGTGTCAGTGACGCTGCAGGGATCCTGACCAAAGTAACTGGAGCTTCCGTTGTTGAAGGAAAATTTGCCGTTATACGTGGGCTGAATGATCGTTATAACGCAACGACACTCAACGGAGCCGAAGTGCCCAGCGCGGATCCCTATCGAAAGGCCGCTCAACTTGATTTGTTTCCTGCGGAGTTCATTGACCAGTTGGTCACGACAAAAACATTCACCCCTGACAAACCCGGTAGCTTTACGGGTGGAGCAATCGACATTGTAACCAAATCATTTCCCGAAAAGCCAACATTCGCATTTTCTTTAGGAGTGTCATATAACACCCAGGCCAGTCTGAATGATGATTTTCTGACTTACGAGGGGGGAGATTATGATTATTTTGCTTATGATGATGGAACGCGAGCTTTGCCTGATGAATGGGATCAGATGACGCGGCAGGAATTTGAGGCGATGTATGATCCACCTTACCGCGCGCAACGCAATGAAACTGATGCCGAAGCTGCAGCTAGAAAAGCAGAAGCTGAAGAATTGGATCGTCTCACTCGATTATTCAGTCCGGTGATGGCTCCTGAGAAAGACACCAGCCCGCTTAATCATGACTTTTCTATATCTGGTGGAAATACATTTGAATTCAAAGATCAGAAACTGGGTGTATTTTCCGGGCTGACCTATGACCGTAGTTTTTCCTTTTACGATGATGGTCAAGTAAACAGATATTTGCCTGGGGGCACAGCAGGTGGATTCACTCCTCGAATTGCATTACAAGACACAAAATCTACAGTGAACGTCAATTGGGGATCAATGGTAAACACTGCCTACGAATTCAGCGAAAACCATAAAGTATCATTTAACTTTTTGTACAATCGCAATGGAGAAGATGTTTCACGGATACAAAAGGGATTCAACCGTGACACCGAAGGAGTTGGACCTGATTTTAATACCATATCATTGCATTATACTGAGAGAGAACTTCAATCCTACCAGTTACATGGCGAGCATGTTTTCCCGGATGCTTTGGATCTGAAAACGGAATGGACTGCAGCATTGGCAAACACAACACAAGATGAGCCGGATTTCAGAACGTTTACTTTTATATCAGGAACTCCAACGGGGCTGTATATAATTCCAGAATTTCTGGCTGGCGGGAGCCCGACTCGTTATTTTCGGGATCTGAGTGAACAGAATGTCAATTACAAACTGGATAACACATTACCGTTTGATGTCTGGAATGAATTAGAGGCAGCGTTATTATTTGGAGCTTATTTCAGCTCTTCAGAAAGATCTTACCAGGAACGTGGATTCGTTTACGCGGATGACAGGAATATTTCATTTCCAGAGTTTCGTAACACAGGAAATACTGATCTTTTTTTAGCAGATGGATCCATGGGCGTTGAGGAAGATCAGGGACGCCGAGGAACTGATTACTTGTTGAGAAGAAGACTGGAACCATTACCAGCAGATAACCAATATGACGGGACATCTCAAATCGAAGCAGGTTACCTGATGCTGGAACTTCCATTAATTGAAAAACTGAAGCTGATTGGCGGAGCGCGACTTGAGACAACTAACATAGAGGTAGACTTTGTCAGCTCAATAGAAGGTCGGGGATCAGCTTCGCTAATCGAACAGGACATTTTACCGGCGGCTGGAGTTATTTATGAAGTCTGGAAAGACATGAATCTTAGGTTGTCCTACGGAAAAACAATCGCTCGTCCTAACTATCGAGAGATTGCAAACGTAACGAGTTTTGAGTTTGTTGGATCAGAAATTATTTTTGGAAATCCAAATCTGGATCGCGCCATTATAGATAACTATGACTTGAGATGGGAATGGTTTTTCCGTCCTGGAGAGATTTTATCATTTGGGGTATTTTACAAAGACCTCAAAAACGCCATCGAACAACAATTCCAATCCCTGCAGGGCGGAAACGAAGCTGTAACCTGGAGTAACCGGGACGCAAAGTTATACGGGTTGGAATTTGAAGCCAGAAAGCGTTTGGACTTCCTGGATGAACTATTTAAAGGGTTTACCATTGGAGCCAACCTTGCTCTCATAGAATCAGAAGTTGATCTTTCCGAGTTGGACCTGATCAACAAGCGTGCGTTTGATCCAGACGCATCCAGTACTCGTCCTTTATATGATCAATCCCCATATATAATCAATGCTGACATCAGCTATGATCATCCTGGATCGGGAACTTCCGTTACACTTTTATATAATATTTATGGTGAGCGACTGGCGTATCCTGCACTGAACACCTCCGACATTTATGAGCAGCCTTTTGAAACGCTGGACTTTACGCTTTCTCAGCGATTTGGTAGCCAAAAACGTTGGAAAGCAAAGTTTTCGGCCAAGAATCTCCTGGATCCAAAACGACAGTTAATATACGAAGACACATCATTGGTGTTCTCCGAGTACCGTCGAGGCAGGTCATTCGGGTTTTCGCTTGGATATGAATTCTAACCTGATGTGTAAGAGACTCCATGACACTCTGGGGGATGAATTTCTTATTTTGCATTTCTTCACACGGGTCGATACATTGACGCTGTTATGATCCAGAAACTCAGATTAATTCCAGCAGCGCTCCAAGGACTGGTGACTTTTAGCGCCATGACCATGACGGTTTTCGCAGCAGATTTTCAATTTACATTACAGGATCGTGTAGAATCCGATAATAAACCAGGATCTTACGAGATTCGGCACAGAGAGCAGACCTGGGATCCGTCCAAAACGGCTGTCATAGTCTGCGACATGTGGGATTTGCATCACTGTAAAAACGCCGTCAAAAGAGCAACTGAACTGGCTCCGGTCATGAACAAAGTTTTGATTCGGGCTCGAAACCACGGAGCATTGATCATTCACGCGCCCAGCAGTTGTATGGAGCCATATGAAGATCATCCTGGTCGTGCTCTCGCAAAAAACGCTCCAAAAGCCGACAATCTTCCGGAGCAAATCCATGAGTGGTGTCATTCTATTCCAGAAGAATCTGCCGTAAAATATCCCATCGACCAATCAGATGGTGGTGAGGATGACGAGAAACTGGAGCATGAGCAGTGGGCGAAATATCTGGAATCGATCGGACGCAACCCTCGCGCACCTTGGAAAAGCCAGATTGACCTGCTGGATATTGAAGATCAGGACGCCATATCAGACTCTGGAGTTGAAATCTGGAACCTGTTGGAGAGTCGTGGCATTGAAAATGTGATCCTGATGGGCGTGCACACCAATATGTGTGTCCTTGGCCGGCCATTTGGATTGCGGCAGATGGCTCAAAACGGGAAAAATGTAGTCTTGATGAGGGACATGACAGACACCATGTACAATCCTGCCATGTGGCCTTATGTCGACCATTATCGTGGCACTGCGTTGATTGTGGAATATATTGAAAAAACCGTTTGTCCGACCGTTACATCCGATCAGTTGCTGGGAGGAAAACCATTCCACTTTGCGAAAGATCCACTTTATCTGCAAGCATCTCGCTGAGATTGCAGAAAAAACCTCTGAAAATATCACTTTCCTGATTCGCCGCGGACCGGTAAGGTTTTGCGGCGAATTTCTTAGGGAATTGGCTTTGGAAATATAGAAATTGGATCGGATATCAGCTCATTTACGAGTACATAAATGGAAATCTCAAAAATTCGAAATTTCAGCATCATCGCCCACATTGATCATGGGAAAACAACTCTGTCGGACCAGTTGTTACTTCGGACCGGGTCCATTTCAGAACGTGAGAAGCAGGACCAGATGCTGGATTCGATGGAACTGGAAAGAGAACGTGGAATCACCATCAAGGCCCACCCCGTTACCATGTATTACAATGCCAATGACGGGGTTGAGTACGAGCTGAATCTAATTGATACGCCAGGTCACGTTGACTTCGCGTACGAAGTTTCGCGCAGCCTGTGCGCTTGTGAAGGGGCTCTGTTGATCATTGACGCTGCGCAAGGAGTTGAAGCGCAAACTGTCGCCAACACGCACCTGGCGATGAAGCACGATCTTGAGATTATTCCTGTCATCAACAAAATCGATCTCCCACATGCTGATGTCGACAAGGTAAAGCAGCAATTGGAAGATATTTTAGCCATCCCCGCCGATACGGCTGTATTAACAAGCGCAAAAGAAGGCATTGGGATTGAGGAGTTGCTTGAGACCGTAGTGAAACGAGTGCCGGCTCCCAAAGCTCCTGAAAATGTGGAGTCCTTGCAGGCGTTGATCATTGATTCTTACTATGATTCCTACAAAG
Source organism: Verrucomicrobiia bacterium (assembly GCA_030432175.1). Classification (GTDB taxonomy): domain Bacteria; phylum Verrucomicrobiota; class Verrucomicrobiia; order Limisphaerales; family JAUIHU01; genus JAUIHU01. The sequence goes on from JAUIHU010000199.1 coordinate 7,260, forward strand.
GAGTGGTGACATACGTCCGAGTGGTCAATGGAGAACTCAAGGCGGGTTCGACATGCAAACTGCTTTACTCCAGCAGAAATGTAGAAATCAAAGAGGTCGGCAGTTTCAATCCAAAGCCATTCATCAGAGATTCACTGACAGCAGGAGAGACCGGCTACTTTACCGGGAACATCAAGACACCCAAGGATGTTAAAATGGGTGATACATTGACGGACTCAAAACGTCCTTCGCCCGCTGTTTCGGGATTCCAGGAGATTCATCCGATGGTTTTCAGTGGGATTTACCCCATGAGCACGGCTGATTATGAGCGATTGAAAACCAGCA
>JAUIHU010000200.1 GCA_030432175.1 Verrucomicrobiia bacterium
CCATCTGGGTCAGTGACAGTTTCACTCCTTGCGCTTCCTGAAGTTCGAAGAGGTAGTCGTCCATTTCGTTTCTCATACGATTCTGGGCGTCGACATTCTCTCTCCATCCGACAATGCTATGCTTTCGGATGATGTCCTCAACCTGACACGCTGCCTTGGCCAGAAATGAGTCCGGAGATGATTGGGGATCCTGGCTGGTCCGATATGGAGTGGAGTTTTCTTTCACCACAATGGTGTCATCTTGAGCGCCATTGGAAAAAGCAGATCCCAATTGTTCTTTGATGGATCCATAAAGAGCCATAGCCAAATCGCGTTCACGCAGGATGTCTGGCGCTTCGTCGGTCTTCCCTTTGCGAACGGCTTCCATGTATTCAATCATCCTGGCCAGGTACTCGGCATCCGAGATGCGTTGGGCTTTGTAATCTTCGATCGCTTCTTTGATCAGATCTGAAAATTTGCGGTAGAAAAACGGATCTTCCTCCATCTTTTCTGTGATCGTCTTTTTGGTCCGATTGGCAATGATGTCCGCTTTGGCCCGTGGAGAACGCGCTTTATCCACTTCCTCCTGAAAAGCTTCCCGTTCGAAAATGTTGACCGGATCTACAACCTGCACGATCTCGTTCGCCTGCACGTAAGTGTTCAGCATTTTCTCGATCTGCGCCTCATAGTCACGGTAATCAATTTCCTCAGCATAACGGATCTTCACGCTGGCTCGGAGTCGTTGAAAAAATAGAGCGTCTTTCTTGTACTGATCGATCTGTGATTCCTCCGTCTCATGCATCCAACGCACACTGGACAACCCAAGTTTCAGCGAGCGCAGGAATGCCGAAAGTTCGGAGTAAAACTTGTCGCGATCATCCGGATCAGCCAAAGCCAACTCAAAGGCTTCTTGATCTTGTTGGTTCTCAACATCCTTGAAAAATACCCAGACAGCCGCGTGGAGGCCCGGCAGTTTCTTTAGCTCCTCCGTCACACTGGTCATCGTGCCGTCGAGATCATCCTGGTCGAATTTCTCTTCCAGCGACGAATACAACTCCAGAGCGTCATGCAACTCTGTCACCACCCCGTAATAGTCAACGATCAGACCATTGTCTTTACCTGGATGAAGGCGGTTCACCCGCGCTATGGCTTGCAATAAAGTGTGATCCTTTAAACTTCGAGCAATGTACAGGACTCGATTACGTGGGGCATCAAATCCAGTGAGCAGTTTGTCCACGACAATCAATACCTCAGGACTGTCGCCTTTCTTGAAAGATTCGATAATGGCTCGGTTGTATTCCTGCTCGGAGCCGTATTTTTCCATCATCCCTTTCCAGAAACGCAACACGGTTTCGTCGGCCTTGCTCTCATCGTCACCTTCACGATCGTCCGGTCCCGAAATCACCACCTCAGAACTGATCTTTCCAAAATCATCGAGCAACCGTTTGAGCTTGATGGCCTCTTTCTTGCCGGATGCTGTCAGCTGAGCTTTGAATCCGGTCCCTTGCCAGTTCCTTGAAAAGTCCTGCGATATATCCCAGGCAATCAAGTACAGCCGACTCTCCAGCCGATTCAACTCGCCCCGTCCCGTGAACTTCTTTTTCAGGTCGGCTTTCTGTTCGGATGTCAAACCCTCAGAGAGCGCTTCGAACATGCTGTCCACTCCCTTCTGATTCACGTCCTGCAGGACGTGACGTCCTTCATAGAGCAATGGAACCACGGCGCCGTCCCGGACCGCATCCCGAATGGTGTAAGCCGGATCAATGAATCCTCCAAACTTCAGAGCGGTATCCTTCTCGCTCGATTTACCTCCTCTTGGCTTTTTGCTCATCAGCGGAGTCCCGGTAAATCCAATGAAGCAAGCATTAGGCAAAATCTTTTGCATGCGCGTGTTGGCTTCACCGTACTGACTGCGGTGACTCTCATCAACCAGCACAAAGATATTGTCATCCTCAATGGTGAAATTGGATGAGGCTTTGGAGGCCGCCTGAAATTTGTTGATGAGGGTGGTGATGACGTCAGCCTTGTCGCCACCCAACAACTCCATGAGATGTTTCCCTGTCTTGGCTTGTTGCGGATCCTTCCCACATTGATGAAACGTCTTCCAGATCTGATCGTCCAAATCAATGCGATCGGTGACCAGGACGATTCTGGGATTCTCAATACCTTTATCCAGCGCCAACGCTTTACCCAGCATCACCATGGTCAGGGATTTTCCAGAACCTTGTGTGTGCCAAATCACTCCCCCTTTTCGCATGCCCTCCGGACCGCGCTGCCGCACTCGTTCCAATGTGCGTTTCACCGCAAAATATTGTTGGTAACGCGCCACCTTCTTGACGGCGCCCCCTTCATCGTAAAGAACGAATTGACGTGACAGTTCGATCACGCGCTCCGGACGGCACAAGGACCAAAGAAATCGATCTTGCCCGGTAGGTTCCTGAGTCTTGGAAGCCTTGGCCTCAAATTCCTCCCGCGCCCATGAAAAAATTCCTGCGAACAGTTTTTTGTGATCCTCAGGGCGCGGAGGAACATTGACGATCTCTCGAATGCTGTCCTCTCCTTCTGGAATCTCTTTCCACCTGGCCCAAAACTTCCGCGTCGCTCCGGTGGTTGCATACATGCCCTCGTTTTTATTAAGCCCCAACAGCAACTGGCTGTAGAGAAACAATTGTGGGATTTCACCCGGCTCCTGATTCCGCAAATGCTGTGAGATGGCCGACTCCATCGAATGCTTATCGTCCGGACGCTTGCATTCAATGACCACGAACGGGATGCCGTTTACGAAGCAGACAATGTCCGGCCGGCGTGTCTTGTGGCTACCCTCTCGCTCCACCTCAAATTCGGCGGTGACGTGGAAAGTATTGTTGAACGGATGATCCCAATCAATGAACCGGAGCTGAGGACTGCGCATCTCGTCCCCCACCTTTTGCTCGAAACTCTCCCCCAACGTCAGCAGATCATAAACCTTCTCGCTCGTGCGCACTAAACCATCGTAGAGCGGTTCACGAAGCATTTCGATCGCTTTGGCAATACTCTCCTCCGAGAACCTGTGCTTCTGACCTCGAACCTCAAAACTGTTCAAGCGTTTCAGCTGCTGAGTCAAAATTCCTTCCAGCAGCACAAAACGCTGTTTACCACGACGTTCCACAGCCACTTCTTCCGGGCTCAAATACGTGTAGCCCAGCTTCTGCAGGAGCTGCAAAGCAGGGATTTGACTAATGGGAACTTCGCTGGATGATGGCGCTGGCATTGTTGAATTACGTTAGATTCCAGAATGGCTCTTTGTCCCAGTTATGAGGAAATCCCATAGCCCTTGAATCACTGCGCATTGCGTTGGCAGAACTTGCTTTTCCTCCATAAACAAAGCACCCGCCCTGGTGCGCATCGTTGAGAGGCGTGGCGGGTCTGTTGCCAATAAGGTGAAGTATAAAATTCGTTAGATCAATAAAAACTGACATCGAAAAGCTTGGAGCTTGGTACGAGCTGTCACGACTGGTATTGCGATTCAGGGACATTTCCCTTTTGTTGAAATTGCCGCATCTAAAAGCCAATGCGAAGTTCATAGAAATTGGAGCTCCAGAGACTTTTCTGTCTTCCAGAAACATTGTCAGGCTGTTAATTGTCATTTTAAGCAACAATTGAAATTGTCTTTTTATGTCCGCCATAATTGCTCCACCCAACGATTCATCTGTAAGAATCAGCAAACTGAAATTCAGTGAGCCCCGCCACAATCTTCCTGGACGCAAAGGTGTGGCAACCGCGGAGGATCGATTCACGATCTCGTTTTCTCGTGCATACATGTCGAGCTTTCATCGATTGCACAGCCGAGCGCAACATTCGGAAATAGCCATTGCACGCGAGATTCCTGTCAGTGGATACGGCATAGCGGACATCCTTGCAGTTTGTTGGAACACACCCTCGGAGTCGTTCGACAACGTGGACCATTTTCTTCAGGCTGGAGCAGTCCGAACCCGAGCGTTTGAATGCAAGATGACTGATTGGCGTAAAGCCATGAGTCAGGCGCTGCGTTATCGATTTTTTGCTCATCAAGCCATTGTGGTGTTGCCGGAGGAAATCTGTGAACGCGCCCTGCCCTTCATTGAAACATTCAAGAAGATCCGTATCGGACTGTGGGGATATCACGTGCTTCACAACCGAATCACCCCGTTCCACACCCCAAGGCCCACCACTCCTAAATCCGCTCGCTATCATAAACAGTCAGTGAAACTTTTGAATTCTGCGACTAGGCGATCTCTGCCCATTCGGTGAATATTTCAATGGGTTAGAACATGGCTTCCAATCTCTCCATATTCTGCTCGGTTTGAATCAAATCTCAATTGTTGTAGATCGGAATCATTAACTGTGAAAGCTGACGCTCCTGGGAACGCTGAGCCCCAGCTCGGCGAGTGGAGAAAACAAATGTAGTTGGATGAATTTTAAAAAGTGTCATGGGCTTGGGGGTAGTGAGCGTATTGATTTTTTTATCTGTCATTTAAAATATCCTGGAGTGTTTTTGTTGGTCGAAAAAACAGCTATCATAATCATAAATCATCGCCCTTTGGGCTCGGATTGCCGAGCTGGGGCTCAGCGTTCCCAGCAGCGCCAATCTGTATTTATCGCGTAATGGCAAGAAGTCGGTTTCATTCTTAAATGGTGCGATGTTGTTCATTGTCAACCTTCCTATCATGACGTAGCTCTTGAAGCTGATGGTTTGTTATCTCTGCGTGCGTTGATCAAGATGATGCCCGCGTTATCCGGGGCTTTGATATTCTTAATTATGTTTTTCAATTTCTGCTCTTCTGATTGAGTGAAGATCAACACCACTTTGAATGACTGTGTGGTATTGTTTGCATTTTTATAGACTTCAACTTGATGCTCCAGGTTCCGCTGCAATTGTGAATTACTGGCGAGTTTGAACTCTACTAATGTTGAATCCATTGATCCTCTAGATATCTTGAAGTCCACTGGGCCGCGTCCATTGTTGACCTCGGCGTCTGCAGAACTCGGAGAACCTTCCCAGACCAACTTGAAAAGAATCTGAAGGTCCTTTTCTCTTTCAACTTGCTGTCCTTTGACATAGAAGAGCCGGTATCCATCCTGATCTTCAATGACATGTTTTAAGAACAAAATCTTCCTGTGCGTTTCCTCCAAAGTCGTCGCCTGAGTAGAATAAAATTCCGATTGTTTAGCGATAAGAGTAGCGAGCTGTCCCAGATTCTGAATATAGCGGGAGTCTGCTTCGGTCACTTTTTCTTTACTCCGCCTAACGGCTTCCTCTCCATGATCCTCCTTGTATTTGATGTAGTGGTCAATGAGAGCAGGAAAGTTTTGCAAAGTTTTCTCAATAGCTTCTTTTTGATCCTTTGCTGTAGGACTACTTGGGAGAACTTTAAAGAAGTAGCTATCGATCTGCGCCCTCAGGGCGTCATTGTCAACTGCCTCTCGGATCCGGGGAAAGTCTTGCCGCAGATCCTCCTTGTTGATCCAGATGTCATCCTTTGTCAGAATGTCCTCTGGAGTCAGCAGAACGTAATCATCGACAAACCATGGCAAGTCAAATTCTCCATCCACCCACACTCCCGCTTCATAATTAAATTCCACGTGAGAGACATTCACCGCTTTACGCTTCTCTGGCTCAATATGCTTCTTTGCGAATTTCTCAGTGTATTTGAGCAGATAGCCCTTGATCAGGTTTGTAGTGAAGTCACTGATGTTATCACGTCCAACCCTCTCTCGAATGAGGACAAGTTTTTCTAGGTGGGAGGACTGGGTGATTTTTTCATCTCCGAAATTCTTGAAAATCTTGACCAGGTTGTCATTCAGAGCCTTTGCGAATCCCATTCCAAGTCCTGCGCCTTTGCTTCCCGTAGAGCAAAACCCGAAACGGTTTTGATGCACTTCGTGAAAACAATACCAAGCTTTGAGAAGTCCCTTGTTCACGTTTCCTGCAATGGATTGATCGCGCAGGAATCGTAGGTAACGGATAATCTCGTCGTGCAAACCTTGATATTGTTTCTTCCTGCTGGTGAAGAGAAGAAAAGGGTCAATGAATAAAGGAAGGTCGACAATTGGTGAAACGTTGAACGCCCCGTAGTTGGCGAGATCCGCTGCGGCTACATCAAAAAAATCCGTAAAATAAATGCGGGTGTGAGATTCTTTAGTCTTCTTCTTGTAGCTCATACCTTTACCCTCACTTTCCCCGTCAAAAGCCGCTGCATCAGTCCACGCTTTTGGTGGTCTATGGCGGCTCGTTGTTTGCGGAGGATGTGGAGTTCCTCATCGCAAGAGTCCAGCAAGTTGGCAACTGCCTTTTGCTCAGGCAATGGGGGAAGGTTTATAGAAATTTTAAGAAATTCTTTTTTACTCAAGACACGATTTCGGCCCGCTCCACCAGGAGAGGCAAGCCCACAATCGAAAACAAAGCGAGAGGTTTTAATTACGTGTCCAAGGTAAGGCATGTGTGCGCAATCCCTTCGTGTAGTAAATGTCAGGAAACGGTGAGAAGTCAGTGCGCCGTCAGCATGGTTTGGGACAATGGCGAGTGCGCCTTCCCACGCAAATGTGATATTCACCACCAGGTCCCCTTCTCGAATCTGGTATAATTCTTTAAGTGCAATATCTGCCGGATTGAAATTTGGTTTGAGAAAGACTCCCTTTCCGTGGCTCTTCAAGCCCGCTGATAAAAATTGTGTAGCTGGTTTCTTTGTTGCGCGAGGTTGCTCATCGATAAGTTCAAAAAGTGGTGTTTTGACCCACTCCCCATCAAACCCCTTCAGCCGTTTCTTGCCGGTGAGGAGCTGTTGCATGAGGGCCTTTTTGCGCTGCTCCTTGGCTTGGATGAGGGCGTCGAGTTTCTCCAAGGCTTCGTCCCATGTGGACAAAACTTTTGCTATTCTGATTTGTTCATCCCTAGGAGGTATTGCTAGTGGAACAAGCCCAATTAGTTCCGTGTTCAGGTTTGGCTGTCCAACCCCTGGGGCAACCCTCTCTCTCATGTATCGAGTCCGTGATTGGAGGAAGTAGTAAAGGAATTCTCGATCAGCATTGAGGTTCAGAAACGCTGCGATTCCGTCATTTGCCCCGGCGCGGATCATTAGAATCTTTGGCACCCCAAGAGTCGCTCCACTATTCGTCAAAAGAAGAGTGCCAGCATTGAGAATGCGCGTTTTCGCACTGCCATCCTTGGTGAGACTGCTTGCAGTAGATCGGAGATACATCCCTTTATCCTTCGTAACCTCAGCTACTGTTACCCAAGGTAAATGTGAGCCATTGAAATACTTCGGGTCCCCTGCTGGTCTTGGGGATGAGCCTCGCACAATTTTAGCAAGATCAGACAATTGCCCCGGCTTCCAAGCCTTTATTGACTTCATGCTATTAGATCCTCCAAATAGGTAGCCATCTTTTTCCTGATTTGCAGCAACTCTCCTTCAAGGACAGAAATTTCCATCTGCACAGCCCCCAAATCAATCTCCTCCTCTTCCTCAAACGTATCCACATACCTTGGGATATTCAGATTGAAATCATTATCTGCTAACTCCTTTGCTGTGGCTCGATATGAGTACTTGTCGATGGTCTCAAATTTCTGATAGGTCTGGACAATCTT
>JAUIHU010000201.1 GCA_030432175.1 Verrucomicrobiia bacterium
CTGAGTTTCAGTTCGAATTCTGGCCTGGTCCGCATCTTGTTTGACCTTTTCATAAATCTCGATCGATTTTTGCTCGATTTGAATTTCCAGTTCAGCGATTTCCGCTCGGACTTTCTGAACAGATGGATACTGGTCTTTGTATCGCTCCAGAAGCCCGGCCTGCTGACTTTGAAGCTGACCAAGAATTGTTTGATATTCAATAATGACAGGATGGTCTGCAACTTGAGGAATTGAAGAAAGGGGTGTGCCTTTATTCAGTTCTTTCTCTACGTTTGCCACAACCCCTGCTGCAGCCGCCGCCTCACTCTGATAGGAGGTCAGCAATGTGCGAGCTTCAATCAATGCTTTGGACACAATATTCATGTCCTCTTGAAACGAAACTTCCTGGTGCTCCCTGCGATACTGCTGGAGTTTCCTTTCCGCTTCCTCGACTCGTTGACGGTATGTCTGAGCTTCTTCGTCATAATAAGAAAACGTCTTTTTGCTTTCTTCGATCTTGTTGTTGAAGTTGTAAGCTACGAAATGAGTACTTAATGATTGAGCAATTTGCTGGGCTCGTTTTGGATCCGGGTGCTGGACCGATACTTCAACCAGGCGAGTGAGACGCAAAGGTTGAATTGTGATATCATCCCGCAAATCTTCTAACAGATCCAGACTGTCCACGTACCTGGGATCCTTCTGGAGATCCAACTCCTGAATTACTGATTCAAGCACTGGTTGGCTGACGATATTTTTGATCTGCGTCTGGAAATATTCCACATCCCTTGATGTGGATGTGATATTCACAGCCTGCTGAGTAACCCCGGTCGGAAGTTCAGGATCAATCTGCAAACGAAAAGTGGATTCATAAATTCGCTCGGCTTTGACCACATAAAAAATAGTTAAAATGAAAAAAATCAGAAACGCTGCCAGAGCCAGCCATTTTCTCTCCAACAAGATATGCCAGTAGCGGCGGATATTGAAACCCTCTTCTGGAACAACTCCAATTTGTGTGGAATTCAGTTCCTCTAATCTGGCATGCCGGTTCTCTGTGATCGTTTCGGACAATTCTTTCATTCAAATAAGCGAAATAAGCTGAAGCTTAAGTTCTTTCTATGAGTTGTAACAATCTGCGTTCAATACATTCTGATGTTAGCGATGAATCAAGATGAAAACTTCTAATTCTTGTCTGGCCGGATCAAAAGAATGATTCTTTTACTTTGATAATATCTCCATCTTTCACTGAGAAGAACTTCCTTGGATTTTTCGAGCTCAGGATTTGGCGTTCACTAAACACTCTGATTTTTTCTTCTCCCTCTCTTTTAACGAGAATTCTACTTTTTCTGGCCTGACGAGTAAATCCTCCAGCTTTCGCAATCGCTTCCAACAAGCCGATTTCCTGTTCATCAGGCAGATCGTAAGGTCCGGGCACCTTAACAGCGCCAAGCACCGTAACGCTTCTCACCCGATATTTCTGAATCACAATGGTCACATGCGGATCAACCAGGAAATCCCGGCCCAGCTTCTCTTCCAATCGCGCTTTGGCTTCCGAGACAGTCAATCCGGCAACTTCGACTTCATTCAGGAGTGGAAAAATAATTTTGCCTTCTCCAGAGACCATCAAATCTTCCTGAAAAAACTGAGGCTCATCAAACACATTGATAGTCAGGCGATCCAGTGGAGCAATTTTGTAATCGGGAGAAGGTTGCGCCATCCCGACAAGACTCAATAAATTCAGCAGAATAAATCCAATCAAACTTTTAAACATCAATTTCCAAATTTTCATAGTTTCAAATAATATCTGGTTTCAATTCAGGATTTTTTAATCAGTATCCAACAACTGTTCTATGTTAAATAGACTGCCAGCGCTGCTTCAGGATTCAAGATTTATGATCCATCGTCCACGCTCTTCAACATTGAGAGCCGGTAAATCAAAAACAAAAGCGCTGAAAACAGGTATTTCAGTATCCGATTGATACACCCATATTCACACGATTGACATCGTAAGATTGTACAGGCGCATTTCCAGGATCAAACGCTTCATAAGCATAGCTTAAATTAGCGGACAGCCATTCCTGTATTCGATACTCAACGCCAGTCGTAAATAGATAAGTTTTAAATATTCTGGAGGGATTGGACTGAAAATCTTCGTGCTGGTAGGTGAACCCCAGGCTGACTCTCCATTTATCGGCAGATCCCAAAACCTGCATCAAAGTCAACCGGATCTGGTCCCGAATAATTCCAAGGTTATTTGTCTGGTTACTCAATAATAAGGCCCGATCCAGGTTCAGAAATATGAATGTTCGATCCAGGGGATTGTATTGTAGCCCGACATTGGCAACGGGAGAATCATAGCCCGAAATGCTTCTATCTCCAAACCATCGTGACTCATACCCAATCTTGACCGTGCCAACAATTCTCGTAGTGATATTGCCTCGAATGCCCGCAAATCCACCAATGAAACTTGCGTGCGGACCTTTGACTTGATTCGGGTTATTTGGGTTGTTGGCAATTTGTCCGTAAAATATCTCACCAAACAGCTTAGTCTGGTCTGACAGAGCAAATTCAAACCCGGATAAGCCTTTCAGAATATTCGAATCGTAGAATCTGGAATTATCATCGAAAAGGTATGACCGGTGGGATCCTTCCACGTAAATCCCGGTTCGATCTGATAAATCCAACAACGCTCTGTAAACATTGCTGATGTTATACCGGTCTTCAACACTGTTTTGAATTTCAGACGGAACAAAATCTAAATCAGTTGTGCCAACCCCTATTCCACGAGTAATCAAATCAGATTGAATGTTCATGCTATCCGTCCCCCTGATCTGCAAACGTCCAAAATTCAGTCTGGACCTTAACCGCATCGAATGGTTCTCTGCGTTTATAACATCGTACTCCAAATAATCTTTTCTGAAATAGTCATATGAAAACTCTAGCTGGTTGGGATCTTCCAATTGCTCCAGCTCGTCTGGTTGCCCGAGCAAAAATTTGATTCGAGGAGCAGTTCGAAAGAAAAAATCTGATTGTCGATTGCCTGATGATTCAGCGAAAAAAACATTATCATCAAAACCAGTTCCAAGCATTAGTCCAGGATTGACATGCAAAGACCCGATCTGCATATCCAGAGCAGATTCCACACCATCCTGAACAACTTCATCCCTGAACACATCATCGTAGTCCAAGAGGTTCTCGGGTGGATCATTTTTAGGCAATGGTTCGACATTTCGAGTTTCTGAAGAAGAAAAAGAAGAAGAAGAATCTTCCTGCCCAGATACTTCACATAAAAGCCCGGCAAGGATCAACGTTGTCAAACAAACTGTTCTGATCGTGTGATTCCAGGACTCTTTCGGCATAGCAAACTCTAAAGCAAGGTATCTGTCTGATTTTAACAATGAGAGCAATTAGTTTTGGGTTGAGTTCAACTGCCTCAGGACCGCTTGAATTCGACGCGCAGAATGGGAATTTTCTGCGGACGCAATCGCTATTGCCTCCACATCCCGCCAGTTCACACCTTTCAAAGATCCTACGGTCACACAAGTCACAACCGAAAAACCAGGAGCATGTTCGAGTCCACTGGCCAGCGCTGACATGGCTACCTCAGGTGTCTGCGCTGCAATTGCCCCAACACAGGCGGGAGTAGATTCCATCCTCATTAAGGCAACGGCCTGAATCACAGCTGCAGCAACAGATTTTTTGGCATTTTCAGGAGCGCCGCCAACCAATTCCACTGACTTCCAAGGCAGATCCTGCGCGTCTACATCCTTCAAAATTTCCAATGCAGCCTCTATTTGCCCTGCTGTTTGAGCCTGGCTGGACCCACTCCAGCCAAGAAATAATGTCAGAGCTAAAAGAAACATCCTGACGCCGGTAGCTCTCGGATTAAGATAATTACAGATTTCAGATTTCATTGGCTTGTTAATTGACTCCATGAATTCACGGCCTTCAACTCTGCTCCACATAGCTTAGCGAAAAAACAGCTTCACCCGGGAAAACTTAGTTGGTTCGCTCAATCTAAACAATCATTAAACTTAAGCAATTATCAGGCCACCCTGCATCAGTTAGCGCTGATCGATGATGCATCCTCCACTTTTCAAGGGTTGGATATCTGATTGCGTGCCTGCTCAAGCTTTTGAATCGCCCATTGAGCATGCTCAGCTATCAATGGCTCCGGATCTTCTGCCAATTTCATCAAAACTGGTTTTGCTTTTCCAAGCTTCAAATTTCCCGCCACAACACAAAGATTCCGGAGGAATCCTTTGCGCTTGGATCTCATTATTGGCGTATTTTTGAATGTTTGTTTAAATTCAGAAGGCTGGATGTTCAACCATTCGACAACCAAATTTTCAGAAACAGCCTCAGGCGCCCATATAAATTCCTTCATCCACGAACTTTGCTGAGCAAATCGATTCCATGGACAAACCGCCAAACAGTCATCACATCCAAATAATCTGTTCCCTATTTTTTCGCGCATTTCCAGTGGAATGGAGCCCTTGTTCTCAATTGTCCAATAGGAAATACACTTTCTGGCGTCCAGTTGAAAAGGTTCCGGGAAAGCATTGGTTGGGCAAACATCCAGGCAACGTGTGCATTTCCCACAACGGTTTGGCTCCTGAACGAACCGGGTTTGAAAGGGTATCTGCGTAATTATTTCACCGATGAATGTCCAATTCCCAAATTCCCGACTGATGAGCCCAGTGTGCTTTCCTACAAATCCGAGCCCGGCTCGAGACGCGTATTCTCTTTCAAGAATAGGCCCCGTATCCACATACCATAGTGATTTACTGGATAGTTGCAGTTTTTCACCTGGATGGACTGAAGCCGCTTCTGAATACCTTTGATCAACAAACTCCGCCAATTCCTTCAATCGAGCCCCCATCGTATCATGATAATCCAGATAGCGTGAGTACCTCGCAAGCACCGGTTTTGCAGTGATTTCGGGATTTACCTCTGTTTTTCCTGACGAATGGCCGTAATTCACGAGGACAACGATCATGCTGCGCGCGCCGGGAAGGATCAGTGTTGGATCCATCCGCTTCTGAGCCCCTCGTTCCAAATAGCTCAGCTCTGCATGCATGCCTGATTGAAGCCATTCTAAATAACGCTCACCGGTGGTTGGCCCTGAGACACTGGCAAACCCAACTGCTCCCATTCCAAGTTCCAATGCTTTATCTAGAATCTCAGTCTGAAGATCACTCAGCCAAGCCGATTTTGGATCTGATTTCATGCGATTCGTCTCTCGGCCAAATCTTAACTTTCCAGCAATCGACGATTTCCTGGCGCTACTGATTTTTTGAGCGCCAGATGAAAGTTACCCATCACCTGCCGAGTGACTTCCTTGATGGTCCTGAAATCGGTATTTACCAGCACATCAGCTTTTCGATAATACGGGGAGCGCGCTTGTAACATTTGGTGAATCTTTTCCTTTGGATTTTCAGTTTCCAAAAGAGGACGGTGAGATTGGCGCCGGACACGTTGCCAGATTTTTTCTGGTGATGCCCAGAGGCAAATCACCAAAGCATGTTTGCGGAGACTGGCAAGATTGTCCGGGTTTAAAATCAATCCCCCTCCAGTTGAAATGACGAGGTTAGAGCGAGTCTCAAGCTGTAAAGTGGCTGCATGCTCAAGATTCCGGAAATAAGGCTCCCCTTCTTCAGCAAAAATGTCGCTGATGGAACGGTTTTGCTGATTTTCAATCCACGCGTCTGTATCCAGGTACTCGAAATCAAGACACTGAGCCACTCTTCGACCAATCACTGATTTTCCAACTCCCATAAAGCCAACCAAAGCGAGATTGCGAATATCCCGACACGGCGTAATTGGCGGTTGAAAAACTGTAGAAACGGCCATTTGCAGCCATCAAACCGGTTTTACCGGGAGGTGTCAACGTTGGTCCTACTCAAGCTTTCTAAAGAAGAATTGCTTTTCAAAGCATGTAATTCAGGATAAATCCCTGAGAATGTTAGCTACAGGAGAGAAAATATTTCATGGAATCCCCGTTTCAGGTGGGGTGTGTCATGGGAAAATTCTTGTCCTGAACCATTCCCCCCATTCCACTCCATCATACACACTGAAAGAAGATGAAATTTCATCTGAGATTGGCCGATTTGAGACGGCATTGGTGGATACCCGAAAACAAATTCTGGATATTCAGCGAAAAGTACGCGAAGCCGTTGGCGCTGAAAATGCCAGTATTTTTGACGCCCATTTAATGATCATTGAGGACTCAACGTTTATGGATGAAATCATTCGCCATATTCGCGAGTCTCGTCAAAATGCTGAAAAGGCGTTTGAACAAATCGCCGATCGCTATATTCAGTCCCTGAGCGCCATCGAAGACGATTATCTTCGCGAAAGAGCTTCCGACATGAAGGATGTGTCGTCGCGCGTCCTGAATAACCTGATGGGTAGGGCCCATGAAGAACATTCTATCGAAGGAATCAAGGACCCCACCATCATCGTTGCGGATGATCTCGCGCCTTCTCAGGCGGCCGCTTTAAATCGAAACCTGATTTTGGGAATAGCGCTCAGTCGTGGCGGGAAAACTTCCCACACAGCCATCATGGCTCGTTCCATGCAAATCCCGGCTGTGGCAGGTGTGGCCAGTCTGGCTGATAATTTAAATTCCGGAGACTATGTGCTGGTGGATGGGTTCAATGGTCTGGTTATCCTCAAACCCACAGATCAAACTCTCTTCGAATACGGTCAAATCGTTAGAAAACAGGCGAAATGGAAAGAAAGCCTGGCCGATCTGAAAGACCAGCCGTCCATCACCCTTGATGGACGCCATATCGCTCTTTCAGCCAATATCGAACAAGCTTCTGCCGGACCAGAGGTCCTGGAAGCCAATGCGGATGAGGTAGGACTTTTCCGCACAGAATATTTCTTTCTCCAACGCCCTGCGTTACCAACTGAGGATGAACAGTTTGAGCGTTATAAGGAAATCGTGGAGGCCATTAATCCACGTCCTGTGACTTTTCGAACTCTGGATCTGGGCGGCGACAAGTTCCTGTCGCATCTAGATACTCCAGAAGAACTCAACCCATTCCTCGGTTGGCGTGCGATCCGTTTCTGCCTGCAGGAAAAGGCCATTTTCAGATCCCAACTCCGAGCTATTCTTCGCGCTTCTGCTTTTGGAAAAGCCAAGATTATGTACCCAATGATCTCCGGCATCGAGGAACTGCGCCAATCCAACGCTCTCCTGAAAGAATTCATGCGCGAATTGGAGCATGAGAATGTGGCTTTTGATACCCACATTGAGGTTGGAGCCATGATAGAGATCCCATCCGCTGCGCTCATCGTTAATGACCTTGCTGAAGAGGTTGATTTCTTCTCAATCGGCACGAATGACCTGATCCAGTACACATTGGCAGTAGATCGGATGAACGAGAAAATCGCTCATTTATACGAACCTACCCATCCCGCAATTGTGCGCCTGATCAAAATGACCGCGGACGCCGGGCTGGCTCATCAAATTCCAGTCGCCGTTTGCGGTGAAGCCGCCGGAGACCCAAGCCTGACCGCATTGTTGATCGG
>JAUIHU010000202.1 GCA_030432175.1 Verrucomicrobiia bacterium
GGGTGTCGGGTGAAGTTCAGCCTCAAGACCGCTTTCCTTGAACTGGTTCAGGATCCAGTCAGCGCAAGCCTGCATATCGGGTTGGTGTTTAGGTTGTGCGGATACGCTTGGGAAACGCACATATTCCATCAAACCGTCGATAAAAGACTGGCGATGGTCGTTCACATAACTGAATGGTTTATCCATAGATTCAATCAATTTTACACCAGCTATATTAGCTGTAGAAGGGCGTGAGAACAAATGAATGCTGGTTCATGGATCGACCAGTTCATTTAATGCACTGGTATGTAAAAGCTGGTGGAAAGTTACGCCACGTAACACGGGACTGGGAGACCTCAGAAAAGTGGTTCTTGAGTCTTTTTCTGAAACGTTGTCCTGCCGGCAGAGCCAGTCCCGAAATGTAGGCGAATGTCGTAAATTGCCCACCAGGTTTCAATACAGCTGACATAGCGTCGAGAAACTTGTCCTGCAACTCTCCCGGGAAAGCGGCCCATGGCAAGCCGCTTACGACGGCGTCAACGGACTCTACATTTTCTTTACGACAAAGTTCGGCGACATTTTCCACGCTGTCTTCGTGAACTTTAAGATCAGGAAATCGTTCTCTGAGTGTTGCGACGAAGTTGGGGTTGATCTCGATAGCAAAGAAATTATGGCGATGATTGACACGTTCGAGAATGTGAGAGGTTAGCGCGCCTGAGCCAGCTCCAAACTCGACTACAACTGAATGAGATTCCCACTCAATCCAATCGACCATCCGACGAGCGAGCCTGCTTGAACTTGGAGCGACAGCTCCAATTGCATTGGGTTGTGTCAGAAATTGTTTAAAAAAATGAGTATATTCAGTCAACGCCATGCGTAGAGCATACCCTTTTTCAGGAAATGATGCGAATCGATCTTTCAGTTTTGCATGACTCCCGGTGTATGCGGATGTTATTTTAGCGTCATGCGATCCATTCAACACAACTCCGATCAGTTTTCATTTGCCAGAAGGTTTGCATCGTTTGGACGACGTTTTTTCCTGATCACAAGCGCTCTTTTGTGCGCTTTCGGGATCTTCGCCAATCCTTACAACTCAGACGCCGATGATTTTTCTGAACCCGGTCGTTTACATCGGGTTTTGATTTTGATTGCCGAACCTCAATATCAGACATCCAGCACATTGCCTGAATTTGCCAACCGTTTTTGGAACGCAGAACAGGGATTTGAAACGCGCATTCTTCAGGGAGATCCGGGCGAGCATCATATTCAGGGAATGGAGGAAGGGATTCGATGGGCGGATGCAGTGTTGATCAGTGTGAGGCGACAGGCATTTCCGGCGGGAGCCATTGAAGCGCTGAAATCCCATTTGGATGCGGGTAAGCCGGTGATTGGGATTCGGACCGCTAACCATGCTTTTCATGCGCGTGGGAGAGGTCCGGACGGAGGTTTGGAATGGGCTGAGTTTGATCCGGAGGTCTTGGGTGGATCTTACCATGGCCATTATGCGGAAGGACCGTTGGCCAAGGTGGAGGCGATCCAATCATTCACCCGCGAAGCGGAGATCATTTTGGAAGGAGTGGAGTTTCCGTTTCAATCAGCTGGCTCCCTGTACAAGACACAACCATTGGCGGCTGATACGATTCCATTGTTGAGTGGGACGATTGACGGGAAGCCTGCTGAACCGGTTGCGTGGGCGAGGTATTATGGTTCCAGCCACGCTCCGGTCTTTTACACCTCACTTGGATTTCCGAGTGATTTTGAGCAGCCTGGATTTCAGAAGCTGCTCATCAATGCGATGTTCTGGGGACTGGAAGCGGGTCAGTGACAGCCGCATCCGCCAGGGTTACAACAACCGCCGCCTGAGCTGGGTTCTGGTGTGGACTTAGTGGAGCTGGCGCCCCCAATGTAGGGAGATCCAAGTCGACGTTGGACCGGAGTTTCCGGAGACACCCCGTTGACTTCAATTCCAGCGCGTTCACAAAGTTCACCCCAACTGGAGATGGATTCATTGAGGCGATGCGAGACTTCTACAGTTTGACCATTTTGAGGACAGAAATAATCGTAAGTCGGCATAATTGATTCGAATACTGAGAATTTATATTTAGTTGGCTCTCAATCAATGATCGTGGTCGTGGTCATGGTCATGGTCATGGTCATGTCCATCTTCATGGCTGTGATCATGATCGTGGTCATGGTCATGTGAAAAACCTGAAGCTTCCATGATTTGCTCCAAGAGTGGATGAAACGAGTTTGCCAGTGTGAGGATTTCATCATCAGAAAGAGACGACACATCCTTTAGCTCTTCTGCCAGGCTAGCGAGATCCGGGAGCAAAACCTTAACTGTGAGAGGTTCGGCTACGAAGGAAGGAGGTTCCTCTAACGCCACCGCCAGGGCATGATCCCGGAGTTCTGGCGCTAAAGTTCTCAATTCGCCGACAGACCCATCTTCCGCCAATTCATGGGCTTCGTCTGCCAGGTGGTGCAGTTCATCTAATTCTTCCCACACCGGTTCGGGGGGATTCATGGATGATGCTTGAGAATCGGCGTCACCTTCAGAAGGAGAGCTTTGCGGAGAGCATCCTACGAAAGCACAACAGGCTAGGACTATTAGAATAAAATCCAATTTATTTGGGAGGAATAGGGAACTGTGCTGGTTCATTAGTTCAGTAGTATTATTTCAGGATTAATGGCGATATGGATTTCGGAAATCAAAATCAATTACTTCTGAGCTGGCTCAGGTTCACCCGCGATGCGCAGCAGGATCGGATCATTCCCAAGCTCGGCGGCATACTTTTTCGCCATTGAAACGGCCTTGGGTTCTGAACCGTAGTATTTTTCGATCAATGTCAACATTCGAGCGGAAGCGAGGGCGTCCCCTTCTTTGTAAAAGGTCCACTCTGCCGCTGAGACAGATTCGAGGTCCAGGTTTTTGGGACGTTGATCAACAGCCAGATCTGCAGCGGTCTGAAACGAATCCTGTGCCTTCAGGAATAAATCCAGCGCCTTCTTAGGCGGATCATACAATGAATCCCCGGCTTCTTTCTTGGCCATGTCGAACAGAATATTGCCTCTCATGTAATGGATTTGGAAAGCTTCAGGATTTTTATCGATCCCTTCTTCAACAAATTTCAGAGCCTCCTCCAAGCTTTCTCTTTTCAGCCACCAACCGCCGAGCGCATAAGCTCGGACATAGTGCGGGTCGCTCAGGGTCATGACTTTAAACCATGGCAGCAGTTCGGTACCGTCAGTGTGTGTATGTGGTTTGGAAGGATCCTGCCAGGGATGAACATTGCGATGTATCCAGCCGATTGGACCTCTGAAATCTCCGTCTCCAGCCTTAATCAGAGTATCAGCCTGATCGGCCTCTTTCAAATCTGATTCAAGAGATTGGCCTACTTCCAATTGATGGGAAGCCATGTTTCTTGTGGATTTTGAAACAGAGGCATTTTTGAATGATGAGTGGTCAACAAATCCAATTCCGCCATGAAGGTAACGTTCTGTTTTCAGAAACATAATATCACTCATGGAAGTACGGAATTCGCCTAGCATTCTGGCAATCGCTCCTGAATTCCGCAGATCACGCTGGTGTGCATCCCGGCTTCGGCCTCCCTCGTAGGCATGAGGATCAAGGGATCTTGAAAAGATTGGGCTGATCAGGAAAATGATCGATAGCGCTATGATGAGCGGGGAGAATTTCATCCTTCTGCAGACAAATAGAAATTACAATTACCTCTCCAGGATTTCGACCTCATATCCGTCCGGATCAGTAACGAAAGCCATTTTATTCTTGGTCCCGGCAGGAAATGCCTCACGCCAGTCGCCCGGCCAGACTTCAATACCGTCTTTCTCGAGTTGATCACAATAAGTCATGATGTCCTGGACTCCAACAGCAGTGTGCATCAAATCTTCCGGGAACTCGACTTTATAATCGGGAGAATAGCAAAGCTCCAGGAAATGGGTGTTCCCATCCAGCTCCAGAAAGGCCAACTGATTACCTGCTGGTGACTTATCTGTTCGGCGAGTCAGTTTAAAACCGAGTTTTTCGTAAAAGGAAATCGTCTTGTCCAGATCGCTGACTCGAATTCGAGTGTGAAGGAATTTAATCATGCAAATAATTTAATCCGCAGACGTGAAATTAAAAATTAAAAATTAGGAATTAAAAAATTTAAATTTCAGGGGAAGCGGCTTGGATGGATCTGAGCGCTTCAGCTTTTGCTTTGGGTGGAAGCATTTCCATGAACTCTTTTTCTGGCAGGGACGCAAATTGGAGAGGAATTTCCTTGTAGGTGATTCCCAATTGCACAGCATGCAGGGCCTGGTTGCGCATTTTTAGTCGTTTCCAATCACTTTGCGATAGCTGTCCTTGGGCTAATTTCAAATAGAGGTATTCATCCGGGCCATAGAGTTTATCTCCCAGAACGGGGTGTCCCAGAGTCGAAAAGTGGATTCTGATCTGATGCTTTTTGCCGGTCTTGGGGCGGATCTCCATCCACGTGAAGCGCTCGCCTTCATGAGTCAAGCGATGAATGGTTTTGTAAGCCGTGATCGACGGAAAGCCGTCGGGACGGACTTTGTCTTTCACCGCAACCTCACTCTCATCGTCCGGCCCCAAAGGCCATTCGATCGTGCCCTGATCGGTTTCCACCCATCCATCCAGCAGCGCCCAGTAAACTTTGGTCGCTCCGTGGGCTTCCCAGATTTTTCCGAATTCAGAAGCCGCTTCAAAGGTTTTGGCAATCAATTGAACCCCGCTGGTTTCCCGGTCGAGTCGATTGATCATTCTTGGGAAAATAAAATCCTCTGGCAGCGCTGCGGCTTTGGTGGTTTCGGCCCAGTTGGGTTCTGAGAAATCAAACGCAGGGTTTAGATAGCGTCGGATCTGGTCGATCAGGCTGGATTCAGGTCCTTTTTTTGTCGGATGACAAACCAGGCCTGCGGGCTTGTGGATTACGAGAAATGAGTCATTTTCATGAATAATATGAAAACGAGGGAATGGATCTTGTTGGGTCATTCGAGTCTCAATCAATATCACAGAGCGCCGATAACACCGGCTGTTGGATAGAATCAAAACAGAACTGACAATGGAATCATTTTGGTTGAAACAATTGAGGAATCAAATCAGTGGGTTGCTATTCATAATCGGGGTTTGCTATCTGGCAGCGGTGAGTGAGGCTCAGGAGGAGAGTGTACTTGGCAATCAGGATTTATCACAATTAGAAGCAAAAGATGGAGATGGCTGGCAGCTGGCTGTTGAAGGGGCTCCTAACTGGAGTTGGGAGCCAGGGGAGGCATTTCTGCTGCAGCCGGAATTCAAGAACGAATGGTGGTATTTCACGGGTCATTTACAGGATGGTTCCGGAAAATGGCTCGGGTATCAGGTCACATTTTTTCGGATTGGATTACGCCCGGTCAGCCCAGATGAATTGATTCGGACTGCCTTACAATCGGGAACGGAACCAGATTCAAAACCCTCCAGGTCAAGGTGGCGAGCAAATGGCGCGTGGATGGTTCATTTTGCTGTGTCGGATTCTGCAACAGAGCAATATTTTCATGATTCCCGAATTTCCAGAGAAGCTCCCGGGGCGCTGGGGTGGATTCCTGAGCCGGATCCATCCTCAAACCACTCAGAAATGACTCCTTTATCTTTGGATGTTGGGGGTTGGACTTTACATGTTCAGCTGCCGGATGATCAGGAAACTCCCGTTCGCTGGAAGATGTTTCTGGAATCTGATGAAGTTACATTGGATCTCGAGTGCGATATGACATTAGCCAGCTTGCAGGGCGGGGATGGCGTCAGTCAGAAGGCAGATGGCAAAGGCCGAGCGTCTTATTACTTTTCATTTCCCAGAATGCCGACGCGTGGAACAGTTCGGTTTGCTGAGGATCGAGAGGAGTCGGCGCAGGGGTGGACCTGGTTTGACCGTGAAGTTGGGTCCAATCAACTCTCGAAAAAACAGTTGGGTTGGGACTGGTTTGCCATTCAATTGGACACTGGAGATAGTTTGATGCTGTATCAGATGCGAACAAAGGACGGAAAAGTAGACCGCAATTCGCACGGCACATGGATTCCGGCTGAAGCCAATCGACCGTTGACCCGGGCTCAGTGGAAAGGCAGGGAGTGGATTCACCAGCAGGCGCAGGAGTTGGAGATTGGGGATTATCAGCTTAAACTGGACACTGCAGGATATCCTGTTGCCTGGCAGATTGAAGTTCCGGGTCGGGATTTGAAACTGGAACTTCAGGCGATTTTTGAAGCCCAGGAATTCGGCGGAGGCGGGACGGATATCGTACGATACTGGGAAGGGGCTCACACGGTGGTCGGGACGTGGAAAGGTAAGGCCGTTTCCGGGCGGGCGTATGTGGAATTGACGGGGTATCTTGGGGCTTTGGAGGGTTTGCAGGGACGGTGATTTGTTTTAGAACCTGTGCGGGATACCTTTGACGTGGGATCCAGGGCTAGCGCCCTTCGCTACGCACGGGTCGCCTGGAGGGCTAGGAGGTTGGGAATCCAGGGCTGGCGCCCTTTGTTGCGCACGGGTCGCCCGGAGGGCTAGGAGGTTGGGAATCCAGGGCTGGCGCCCTTTGTTGCGCATGGTTCGCCTGGAGGGCTAGGGGGTTTTGGAATGTAGTTTTTTAAGGAGATGATTGAATTTTTTCAGGTGTGCTGAGCGGGAGAATTCGCTGGCTACTTGTGCGGCTCCTTGTCTGAGTTCGTTCAGGTGAGATGGGTTTTCGGCGCATCGGATTATGGTTTGGGAGAGGGATTGGGATGGATTGGGGCCTGGATCAGACCCGTACCCGTTAACGCCAGATTTAAGCCAGTCCGGAACTCCGCCTACATGAAATCCCGCAACTGGGCAGCGTCTCAATCCTGCCTCAATTCCTAACAATCCAAATGGCTCAGGCCAGACGCTTGGGAAAACCAGAAGGTGGGATTGATCCATGGATTTCCACAAATCATTGCCGCTTAACCAACCCGGGAAATTGAATTCGATTTGGTTCGGGTACTGAGACTGGATTTGATTTGCTTCGCTCTGCCAAAGCGATCTGTCAGGTCCGTCGCCAGCCATGACTATTTGTAATTTTCGATGCAGGCGTTGGCTGATTTCAGGAGCTGACTGGATCAGGAACTGGCCGCCTTTAACGGATTCCATTCGACCTGCGAATAGTAAGCGCAGCGGGTTGGCAGGATCAGATAAATCAGGTAGCGCGTTGGGAATCGGAAGATCGTGGGTAGAATCCTTGGGAGGGAAAGGTGGAATGAGGGCGATTTTCTCAGACGGATAACCATGCAATACCCACTGGTCTCTCATGTGTTTGGAGTAAGCGACGATGTGGTCGGATGCTAAAAGCATCTGGAGCCAGTCTTTTTGAAATTGGTAAAATTTCCACGCTGTCCAAGGGTTTTTCCCGCCACAACCTTTTGGAAAAAAGTAGGCCAGACACTTTGGTCCGAACTTCAGGTTGCAAGGTTTTGGTGAAGGACGGGTATGCGTTTTTCCTCCAGAGAT
>JAUIHU010000203.1 GCA_030432175.1 Verrucomicrobiia bacterium
CTCCTCTGAGTTGCTGAATTAGCCTCAAGGTTGGCTCCCTGAGGCTTGGATCCTCAATCAATGCGAAAACATCAATTCTGGATTGATTGCAAAAGTCTGGCATTTTGCCCCGTTCATTCAGAATGTCGCAGATCACTACATCACCCATACCAAAACCGAGTCCTGGAGTTTTTACTTTTCCTCCTGAAATCAAAGAAACCAATTCGTCATACCGCCCTCCTCCTGCAATGGCTCGGTGCTTGCCTTTTCTATCAAACGCTTCGAAAACCACACCGGTGTAGTATGCAAGGCCTCGAATAATTCTGTAATCAATCTTGACGAAATCTCCCAACCCACGCGCGTCTAGTAAGGTGAGGATTTGCTGCAGTTCTGGAGTTGGTTCGGCAGCGTCTATAAACTGCTGAATTTCTTCCAAAGACAAATGGAAATTATTTAGTTTTGTGTCCGATTCCTCGGGCGCAGTCCTTTCGAGTTTGTCTATGATTTGGAAAAACTCATATTGACCAGCGTCATCTGCGCCGGGATTTCGTTTGTTGAAGAAAGATTCCCAAGCTTGTCGGCTACTGAGTCGGATCACAAAATCTTCTTCAGAGAGGCCCAGGTTCCGAAGCACATCAATCAATAAAGCGATAACTTCGGAATCTGCTCCGGCTCCAGATTCTCCAAATAAGTCGACATTTAACTGAAAGTGTTCTCTTTTCCTCCCTTTTTGCTGCCTTTCATAGCGGAATAATTGAGGAATGCTGAACCATTTTATTGGTTTGGAGTACCCTCTTTCATAGTCGGCGATCATCCTGGCCAATGAAGGGGTCATCTCTGGGCGCAACGAAACCTCCTGAGCACTTTCACCTTTAGTCGTAAAACAATAAAGCTGTTCTACAATTTCGTTACCACTCTTCAGCCGGTACAGATCAAGGGGTTCCAAAGGTGGAGCATCAAATTCAGCGAAACCATAACTGCACGCTGTTTTTCTCCAGGATTGGAATAAGTAATTACGCGCTTCCATACTCCATACGCTCGAAGCAGGAAGCGGTTCAGGCAAAAATTCTCTAAAACCTTTCAGCGGCCGAATGGATCCAACGTCATTTTTCATGACACATCCATTTCAGAACCCATAGTGGGGTTTCAATAAAAAAATTGTAAACTCCCGAGGGCGAACCTGTCCTGTTATTGATTATACAACCTTAATGGTTGTCAGAAATCGAAATGAAGAATCAGGATTTAGATGATTTTTTTGAAGGGCGCTTAGCGGTTGCTGTTTTCTTCTTTTTTGAAGCCGCTTTGGACTTTGTAGTCACTTCTGCTTCGTCTTCAGCGGCTGCTAATTTAAAAACAGCATCACGCATTTCTTTTCCAGGTTTAAATTTAACCACCGGGCGCGGTGGAATTCTGATGTCTTTCTCAGGTGAATTCGGATTTCGACCAATGCGAGCTTTACGAACTTTGACTTCAAATACACCAAAATTTCTCAACTCAACTTTACGTCCGTTTTCAACTTCTTCTGAAATATAATCCAAAGTCTTTTGAATTATTTTTAAGACATCTTGCTGAACAAGTCCGGTCTCATTGCTGATCCGAACCACCAGGTCTCGTTTTGTCATAACAGAATGATGGCAATGTGTTGGGGTCCGCTTAAGGTTATTGGAATCCAACTTCTATAACCCTCGGATCTGGAGAGGTCAAGCAGCGAATGGTGGGTTTGAATAAAGTTGGCGATTTTCGGCGGTCGTTATGCGAGAAGATGTTGCGCAAGGGACCCAATGGATAAACTTTGAACAATGCCGGTAAATTTATCCATTTATACGTTTGTATTGGATGATTCATTGGCTGGTTGGTCAAAATGACACACGTATCGCAAATTAAACCTGGTTCAATTCATCGAGTTCAGCAGAGAATCCGGAATTTAGTATAGGGAATCGGCACCAGGTCCGCGGATCCAAATTTCTATCGTCAAGGTGGAAGGATGGCGCATAACGTTCTCTTTTCCATTGGTTGCGACCCCAAAGTCTGAAGAAACGTCTTACACTTTCTTTTAAGAATGCCGGTTCCAAATCAGGATATTCCTGCTTGAGTGACTGGTAACATTCAATTGGGGGTTGTAAATCCCGGATTGCCAGGGATTCAATGCGATTTAACAAAGGATACGGCATTAGATCCGCTTCATCGGTTTGATGTTTGTCGGGTGGACGCAGCTCGGCCGTTGGACTCTGGTCGTTGACTGATTTCAAAAAAGCAAAAGGTTCCAGACCGTCCAGTCCGTTTTTTTCTATCCATTGCAACCATTCCCGCAAGTAAGCTTTGTCAATTCCGGCAATTGGACTCAGCCCGCCCGAAGTATCCCCATCCATGGTCGCATAGCCAACGGCGGCTTCTGAACGATTGCTGGTCGATAGGAGTAAAGCCCCTTTGATGTTGGTGATCATCCAGATCCCTGGGGAACGCACTCGAGCCTGAATGTTTTGAAGCGCAATATCATCTTGATCCCAATCCAAAGACCTGCCGACAGCCTTGGATACGAATGAGTGATATGCCATGACAATATCCTGGATGTCCAATGAAGTAAATTCCGCCCCCAAACCTTCAGCCACTGATCGGGCGGCGTTCCGAGTTGTCTGAGAACTATTCTCAGTTCCCTGATACACGGTGGTTAAAAGCAAGCGAGTCATTGCTTTTTCCATTGTATCGCCAGAATTTTGAATTTCCTGCTCCAGCTTTTCGAATGGGAATGCGATTCGGGCTGCAAAATTGCTAGCGCCAATTTCGTTGACACCCAAGCGAATCATCATTCCAACCAAACAAGCTACAGCTGCCGAATCTGCGCCGCCGCTTAATGAGACAACAAATCCATTGGAACGGGTTTTTCTCATGTAATCGAGTAACCCCAGGGCAACGGCACGGGCGAATTCTTCGTGCTTCAATGTCCCGGTAGATTCCCAGCCCGTATGATCGCAATGATGGGCATCAGCGTCCGGCACGCTTTGCGCTATTTTGAAAAAGTCAGTAGGAACTCCAATTCGATGAACGAATGATTCACTATCTTCTGAGGTGGGTTTCTGCGCAATGTTGGAAAAAATGCGTGAACGATTGCCTCGATTAACATTCAAAATGAGTTCCCTGTAAATCAGTCCGGAATCTCGGTAAGAAAATCTTGGGCCTTCCGCCAGAAGTTGTCCTCCACTGGCAATCATTGAACTTCCGTCATAGATGGCTCGTCCGGCTTCATTGCCTAGCAAGTTCGCATAAACATAAGCAGCTCCGAACGCTCTGGATCCTTCCACGACGAATTTCTGGCGAATGCGTCGCTTTCCAAATGCAAAATGACTGGCGCTGGGGTTGAATATTAAATCAACTCCGCGCTCCATGAGCCGAATTCCAGGTCGATCGGCGACCCATGCGTCTTCGCAGATTTCGAAACCAAGTCGCAGTCCTCCAATATCAAAGCAAACATCACCTATTGG
The DNA here is from genome assembly GCA_030432175.1 of Verrucomicrobiia bacterium. GTDB lineage: Bacteria > Verrucomicrobiota > Verrucomicrobiia > Limisphaerales > JAUIHU01 > JAUIHU01. The sequence continues at coordinate 3,459 of JAUIHU010000203.1, forward strand.
AAGAGATCCTAAATCCGTTTCCAGAATGGATTGCTTGTATTTAGGCCATGGTTTGAACCACCGAGGTTCGTAATGGATGCCATCTCCAGCCAATTTTTGCTTGGCTACCAGCCCCACACACTGACCATCCACAACGACTGCAATCGAGTTGTAAAGTCTGTTTTGCAGCGGTATTGGCAATCCTAATCCGGTAATGATCCCACGACAATGTGGAAGGATTTCTTTAAGAGTTTGCCAGCTCTGATCCCAAATCCAGGGCGCATGAAAAACATCTTCGCATCCATAGCCACAAATTGCCAGTTCAGGCAGGCAAAGGGCCTGCACTCCCCTGGAGCGAGCCTTTTCGATGATTGAGATCAACCGGTCACGATTTCCATTCCAATCCAATGGTGTCTGGTTGACAACTCCGGCGCCTGCAATAATTCGATTCATTAATTGACAACGACTATAACGAATAGCTTAAAGCTGCTTATAGTCAGGGGCGCCTGGAATAATGTTTCCTGCTTTGCTCTGACTGAAAAATTTCGCCAAAATATGATTTATTGTAAGGTGTTTCGATAGAAATCAATTCGTTTTTCTGAGGCAATACTGCGTCCATATTCGGGCGGACGCAATGCCTTACCCATGAAACAGTGAGAGTTTTGGAATTTCATTTCACTGGCAACAAAGTGACTGGCGCTAACGTGAACTTCCCGTACTTTGGTATGCGCTACGATTTTTTCCACGTTTCGCTCATGAATCCCCCCACCAGGAAGAACAATGATGCGGTCGCCAGCCTGCTGCACCAGCTTTGCCACTTCATCTACACCATCCCAGACAGAAGGTTCTGCGCCGGAAGTCAACACACGTTCAACTCCCAGATCGACCAATGTTTCCAAAGCCTCAGACAAATCACGGGTCATGTCAAACGCTCGATGGAATGTCACATTCAGCGGACGTGAAAGTTCAATCAATGACGCAGTGCGCGCCTTATCTATGGTTCCATCGGCGCTGAGTAATCCTAAAACAATCCCATCAGCGCCTAGCGCCTTTGCTCTCAGGATATCATCCTTCATGACCTCGAACTCGTAGTCCGAATAAAGGAAATCTCCTCCGCGTGGTCGGATAATCACCTGGACACCCAACGAAACGCGGCTCCTTATTTGTTGAATCATACCCGAGCTTGGAGTGGTTCCACCTTCGAAAAGGCCCTGGCAGACTTCAACTCGATCCGCTCCTGCCTTTTCAGCGTTCAATGCGGATTCGACAGAATCAATACAGACTTCGATTTTCATATTTAAAATTTTGGACAGTCAAAAAATTATTACTTGTGACCCATCACGCTCAGTGAAGTTGACGTTCAGATGAAGAATCATCTATAGCCCAGCTAAGCTGTGTTTCCCGGTCGGAAATCCAATCCAATATCGACTGATTTTGCTCCATGAGTAATTGCCCCAGCTGAAATAAAGTCCACTCCAGTTGCAGCCACGTCCGCAATTGTTTCCAAAGTAATGCCCCCACTGGCTTCTGTTTGAATGGTTGGAGGAATCATCGCAACTGCTTTTTTAAGGGTTTCCTGATCCATATTGTCCAGCAGAATGCGATCTGGCCCGGCTTTAATCGCTTCTTCAAGTTGGGCCAGGTGGTCAACTTCCACTTCAATTTTAAGTCCCGGGAAACGACTCTGAACACGACGCACCGCTTCCTGAATCGGATTTGTGGCTTGTTTCGAAAGGGCGACAAGATGATTGTCCTTAATCATCACCATGTCGTCCAGCCCCATCCTGTGGTTGACTGCTCCGCCGCATTGAGTGGCATATTTTTCAAGCAATCTAAGTCCCGGTGTCGTCTTTCGTGTATCCAGTAATCGAGCCTTCACTTCTTGTCCCGAATGCATCCGTTCGACATATTCCCGGGTCAATGTCGCAATTCCAGATAGCCGTTGCATGTAATTCAATGCGCTACGCTCCGCTGCGAGGATCGTGTCCGCTCTGCCAACGATTCGCAAAATATGCTCATCTGTACGAGCTACCTCACCATCCGCCTTTAAAAATTCAATGCTGACTTTGTCGTCCAGGTATTGAAAGCACGCCGCAGCTAAAAGCGCTCCACAAACCACCATATCTTCCCTGGCGTTCATCCAGGCTTCAACTATTTCTTGATCAAGTTCCAATGATATGGAGGTTGCATCATAACGGCCCAGATCCTCTTCCAACGCTAATGCAGCGTATTTTTTCCAGATGAGTGGTGATAAATGAAGTGGATTTATGTCTTTCAAAGCATTCCTTTCAAAACAAGAACATCAGCAAATTCTCGAAAATCGACCTTCTTTCTATCGAATTCACTCCTGAAATGATAAGCAAAATTAAAAAAATGTGCGTCGGAATCTCTGGCGCCTATTTCTCTTGACAATAAATGTATATACATACAGTTTTGTGTTGTTTGATTGATTCCAGCAGAAGTCCGAAGAGTTGGCGACAACGTTGGTTAGGATGGGTCCGCAGTAAATTGTTTGGGTTTCAGACTACTTGACACTTTGCCAATCGCTTCTATCGAGTCTGTGGCCATGAATTTAGCATGATCAAGGCTGCCATGCGCTTAGCCAGAAGGTTTCTGGAAAAGGCGTTCAGTCACAGGTTTTTAGGAGTAAAATACCCATTTGATGGTGTTATCTGGAAAATGGTGGGATGAATTTGGAAGTCAAATTTTAATCAATGTATTGATTACCAGATAGATACGAAAAAAATATTCTCATTTTGCTGAAAGGGTTGACATTTTAGCTATGTGAATACAGTTTAACCCTCATGTTTATCAGGACGCCTCGTCCTGTTGATCATTATGTCGAAAGCTTATTGTGTGAAGTGTCGTACGAAAACGGAAATCGTCGACACAGAAGAGGAAATCACGAGTGATGGCAGAAAAGCCATCAAAGGACGCTGCGCTGTTTGCGAAGATCCTGTTTTAAAAATGGAAAGCATTGATTTTCCGGATCTGGCATTTAAAAATAAATGTGGCGGTGATTCTATTTGCGCTTCTGTCGTGTCGTCAGCGACCAAATCATCTCCCACACATGAGGTACCGCGTTCTGCATTGCATTTCGCGGACAAAGGTTTGAGGCAACGATACAAACAACCTTTCCGACTTACTCGCACTTATTCAGGTTTAATAAAATTCTTCCAAACTGGTTCAGCCTCCATAAACAAGCTTAATGTCATTTTACCTGGTTAATTGAAATCGCGCTATTCTGCGTTGAAAATTTTGACCAAATTCTTTGGCAGACCTAGTTTATTTTTACTCGTAACAGGTCCAGTGAAATCTGTGACGTTAGTAATTTGAAAGTCGGACGGTCGTAGGAGTGAATCCGTCGGATCACTTTCACTCCTTTAGAGGAGGCCAGTCCGATATAAACCAAGCCCACTGGTTTGTCAGCAGTCCCTCCCCCAGGTCCAGCGATTCCTGTAATAGACAATGCGTAGTCGGTTCCAGCAACTTCTCTGGCTCCAATTGCCATTTCTCGAGCCGTTTCTTCACTAACAGCTCCATATTGCTTCAGAGTGTTTGAGCTGACTCCTAATAACTGGCGTTTGGACTGATTACTGTATACCAGAAATCCACCCCAGAAGACTTCTGATGATCCAGGAACATTGGTCAATCGATGTGCCAGGAAACCTCCAGTGCATGATTCCGCAACGGTGACTGATCGTTTTAACTCCCGTAGACGACGAATAACTACTTCTTCCAGTGTGGCGTCAGTTTCCGAGAAAATGGCATTTCCGAGAGTTTCCCTGACGACTTCGGCTGCCTGATCCAGATTTATCCCTATTTTTGTTTCGGTTTGAATCAGGCGCACGGTGACTTCTCCCCTCCCGGCGCAATAACCGACATCTATTCCTTGATCCATCCAGGGACGCAGAGCGCTTTTTTCCAGTTTTTCCTGAATCCAGGATTCGCCCAGTCCTACCACGTGGAATTGGCGCAACTCTGTAGGCGTTTGCAATGGGAAATGCTCGGATAAAAGAGGAATTAT
>JAUIHU010000204.1 GCA_030432175.1 Verrucomicrobiia bacterium
CCCCAGCTTCTCAGCGCGCACAGAAGACAGCGCTTCTTCACTCTCTTCCGCCACGACCCAGATCAAATGACGGTGGTGTTTGAAACGCCGGACCAAAGCGCGAAAAAATTTCTCTTCAGCTTCAGTTACCTCATCCCCACTGTCCCACACCTTGGAACTGTCATCATAGAAAAAGAAATAAATCAGAATGCCATGTTCATCCATTTCCGTGAACCAGGATTCCCATTGATCCAAAACCGCTTCGTTCAAACCTTTGTCAGGATCATGATCAACGAATGGATTATGGTCCGAAGTCCCATCCCCTCCGTGACTTCTCACAGCCTGCAGATATAGACAGTTCCCCCCATGTTCCTGCAACTTGCGGAGAATCGTTTTTTGATCCCCGTCACGCGTACCATCCGGAAGTTCCTTTCCACGATAAAGAAACCCCTCCGGATCTCCCGGTCCGCAGACGAAGAAATGATTTCCCCCATTTCGCATCAGGTACTGTGGATTCTCCGGATCAACAATAATCTGCCCCGGAATTATCGTATCAGCCAAAGCTGAAACACATAACAACATCAGAAGCAATGAGATGGATTTTTTCATAGGATGAACCCATTATGCAGGAGCCTAATGAAATGGAAACCAATTTGTAAGCATTTGACAGCCAGAATGATTTCAAATTCATAAGATCCAAACACGACCGGGCAGATTTATTGAGTGGCAACCTCAACCCCTTGCTCTCCACTTTGCGTCTTCGCGTCTTTGCGTGAATTCATTTTGAACAAAGCACGCTCCTTCCTCCGTCCGTTCAACACTTGTCCAACCCAGGTTGGTCGAACCAGCAAATCATAAAGCAAAACCGCAATCGCAATCGTCACAGTTGAAACCACCCCCCACTTCAGAGCCCAGTTCATCTCCCATTCCGCAACTGCAATCTGCAACCAGATCACAATCGGCAGGTGCACGAGGTAAATCCAATAGGAAGCATCAGCAATATACCTCACGACTCTACTTGGCTTTTCAAAAAATTGGTGAAACAACCCGATTGTCAAAGCCACCAGCGTCCACATCATAACGGCATAACAGAAAACGTAAGCAGCATGATACAATTGAATATTGGGATGTCCCGGGTTGGATTGATAACGGTGCAAATAACCCGACAAGACAATACTCAACAAACAAATCGCCACCTTCCCAAAACTGATTCTAATAAAGCTTTGTAGTAGTTCCTGACGTCTGCAGAAGATCCAACCCAATCCAAAAAATCCGCTATACATCATCAATACCGGCCAATGCGGCGCCAACGATTTATCCGGCGTGTCCACCCCCCATTGTTGCATTCGCCATAGACAAAAACTGGTCATCAATGGCAGTAACAACCAGGCGAACGGCGTGAGAATGATCCAGCTTACAATGTCATATATCTTTCTCACCAGAACCGTGCCCGAATCAGGGAATAATTGGATGACTTTCCTTAGCGCCAAAAACAATGTCGTAATGAGTAAGATGTAGTAAAGAAACCAAAGGTGACTACCGACAAAAATTCCGGCTGGTAATTCTTGTAAAGATTGTAGTCCTAGCTTCAATGAGTTCAACACATTGACCTCTCCCCGGACACTCTCAGCTCCCATGATCCACGATGCAACCATTAAAGGCTTAATCAAAAACCAACCCGCCATGAATGGAATCGCGATCCGGATGAATCTCGACTGAATGAAGGAGCCAACACCTTTCCTGCTTAATGTCATGCAGCTGAAAAATCCCGCGATTAAAAAGAACAGTTCCATGCGAAAGGAATGACTGATCAATGCAAAACCACCCACAACCTGACTGGTGGAAACATCCATCACCGCCCAGCCAATGTAGATTGGAAGGAATGACAGACTGGCATGGAAGACCACCCCCAGCAGCAAGGCAAATGCGCGAACTGCGTCCAGGTAATGGATTCTTTCATTAGATACTGTGGATGTAGTCATAGGGAAAGGCGCTTCTGAATCAGTTGGTTTGTTCAATGTGGATTATTATTAGTAAAAGCTGACTTCATCGAAATCAAAATCGAAAGCTCCCGCCTGCATGTCAAACGCAACCAGGCTGATACTGACCAGCGTTTTGGGATCAAGCGCCGTTTGCGCGGACCAGGTTCGCTTCATATCAGTGAAAGGGATTTTCACTTCGTGGAACGCTCCGTCATTCGGAGGAGTGACTGTTGCGGCGTGATAGTCAAAATTGGTAATCTCCGAACTGTTGGCGGATACAGACAGGTTTCCTTGATTCACTCTCACCAGCAATCGGATTCCTTCACTGGCGCTCATGTCCTTAGGCTGACCATTTGGATCCAGTATTAAAACAACACTCGCCCAGCCTGGCTGACCACGAGGTGGTGTAATCTCGCCACTGGCGGTTAGGATGCCGTTCGAAATTTGTTGGCTCGTGGTTGTGGCCCCTCCGGCGGAAGTATCGTCGATAAACTGACGCTCAACTCCGAAACTGTTCTTTTTTGTATCACTGAAGTCGTCCACTGTAACCATTGAATCCAATGTAGAACCGCCAGACGGACTGGATTTCTGAACCGTTTTGTTCGTTTTATCAGTTGGATCTGATTTGCTGAACACAATGACAAGTCCGACAGCGATGACAGCGACAACAGCAATTTTAGCAGAGGTGAGTGATTTCATAGGATTATTCTTTTAGGAATGTTATTCTGCAATCTATTGATCACGCCGTTTGTCGACGCACATCTTGCAGGTTTCGCCGATTAGGAGCCCAATGAATGAGATTACGTGACAAACTTTTTAAAACTTTTTTCAAATCCTCAGCGGATTGATTTTTTTTCAAAAATCCTGTCACGTTCTTTCCACTTCCGGGCACTGGCTGTTAGAAGATCATGAAAACTGATAAACCAATATCTGAGTTAGAGAATCAAAACGATGCGTCTTTGGTGACTGAGTCACTGAGTGGTGACGTCGAAGCTTTTGGCAAAATCGTCGGACGTTACCAGCGTTTACTCTGCTCCCTGGCCTATGCGGCAGTCGGCAGCCTGAACGAGAGTGAGGATCTGGCTCAGGAAGCCTTTATTGAAGCCTGGAAGAAACTCAACAGTTTGCGCGAACCGGAAAAACTCAAGGCATGGCTTTGTGGGATTTTAAAATTCAAGATCAGCCACCACCGAAGAAAAGAAGCGAGGCAACCGGTCCGACATACTGACGCCAGCCAGGAGCTGGACTTAATAGAATCTACAGACGAATCAATCACTGATACTACGATGCGAGAAGAGGAACAGGCATTGCTTTGGCGAGCCTTGGAAGCGGTTCCAAAAACATACAGAGAAACCCTGATACTTTACTATCGCGAACACCGATCCATCGAGCACGTTGCTTTTGAACTCGATATCACCGAAGAGGCAGCGAGGCAAAGACTCTCCAGAGGACGTAAAATTCTTCAGGAAAAAACAATGGCATTCGTCGAAGGAGCGCTGGCCAACACCGCTCCAGACAGAAAGTTCACATCCGAAGTGATGAGCGTGATTATCGCTATTGCCCCACCTATCCGAGCTGCCAGCGCCGGAGTCACCGCAGCCAAGATCGGATCCTTCCTCAAATGGTCCGTCATCAGCGCCTTCCTGGCCTCCATCTCAGGAGTCATCAGCTCTTTCTTTGCTATTCGGACCAATCTCGAACAATCCCGCACCCGCCGAGAAAGGTCTGCCATCATTAAAACATCCGCCTCCTTCATTGGCGTGGCAATTCTGTTTGTCGTCATCATGCTCGGTCTCCGACAAATCGCAGTCCACGGATACGGAAACGCTTCATTCCTCAATCTTCTTGCCCAGGGAGTGGTGGTTGCTTTTGTGATTTCCTATTTAATGATGACAACAAGATTACTCCAGTACATGCGCGAATTGCGCACAAATGAAAAAAACCGCCGACCGGATCTTTTCAATGCGCCGGACGACCCACCCAAATCCAAAAAACGCGAATACAAAAGCAGTATCAAATTGTTCGGAGTCCCATTGTTCCACTTTAAGTTAGACATGCCAGAAGCAAACGAACCGCCTGCAGTCGGTTGGATCGCTGCGGGCGACAAAGCTTACGGCTTACTTTTCGCCTGGGGTGGAGTTGCAGTGGCGCCAGTTTGCGTCGGCATCATCACATGCGGACTTGTGACAGTTGGAGCGGTTGGGTTTGGAATCTTCAGCATGGGAACCGTCGGCATTGGTATCATTGCCATGGGGGCTTCAGCCATTGGTTACAAAGCCTATGCCTCCTTTTCTTCACTCGGATGGGAAAGCGCTTTCAGTCAGGGTTTTTCCATGGCAAAGGAAGCCGCCATTGGTCCCATTGCTTTGGCAGAACAAATCAACAATGAGGCAGCCGGCACAATCGCCAGTTTGTCAGCTGCTGATAAATCTCAAACCTTTATACTGATCCTGACCGCTCTACTGGTCATTGTCCCGGCGGTGGTTTACTCACGAGCGGTTCGATCAAGAGGGATCAAATAATGAATCATCAAACTACATTCCAGTCGCAGGTTCCGTCAGTGGCTGAGGTAGCCCGAGGCAGTAACCGAGGGCTCGGAACAGTTCTGTTTCAGAACTTGAATGGTAGTCATCGGCTGATATGATAATTGATGCCGCATTAACAATCTGCTGCTTTATCGGATCTGAACATAAACGGAGTTTGTCAATCGCTGCTTCCAGTGAAAGGACACTACAATCTTCCCGGGGTTTCATTTTTGTGAGTATGCTTGTTTTTCTTGCGCTGATATTATTCACACCCAGCTGGAATGCCTTTTGAGCTGAGCTCAGCTCCAGACTTCCTGTGTGAGCAATGGCTGAAAGAACCAGATTAATTTCTCTCAGAATCCGTTTTGTATTGAATATGCGGACACGATCCAAAGATTTAAAAACCTCAAAATTTTCACCTAAGGCTCTGCGCCACATTTGCTGAAGACAAAATTCAAATAAATCAACCTCTCGATCAGAATTAACCAGACAGGCAGTGATTTCATCAAAAACTTTATATTGCGCAAGAGACATGTCTCGCAATGCAGGAACACAAAGTTCGGCAAGTGGATAGAGTAGTTTGCTTTCCAATGCATTCACTTCGACTTCCACTTCCCTGACCCATTCACTGATCTGGAAATCCGGGGCATTAAACCGTGTAAGATTAGATTTCTGTTCAGCCCGCAGGTTGGTGTCCTGGCGGCTCAACAATAAAGCGCAGGAAATTGCAAAAGCTCCTGATGTTTCCTGAGCGGCGTCACGTAGAGTTTTCGGAATCTGTTGAATTCTTTTTCGAATAATTGCAATGGATTTACACGGCTCGGTGGCGGTTTGCTCTGTATCGGAGCGCTGATCGGAGGATGAGGTGTTCAGCATGCTAATTGGTGATTTTGAAAATCTACCTTTGTTCGTGCTTTGAACTTTTTCGCCTTGAGGCGCTACTGCTTGAAAGCCAGAGTCAATTCTTTGGATTCGTTTGAGAATGGGTGGATGGGTATCGAACAGGCTCCTCAAAATCGAAGTATTGAGGGATGAGAAAAACATATGACTGGCTTCCTGCTGTTTCAGATCGCTGGTTTTGTTCTTCTGAAAGGTATGCATTTTTCCGATCCTCATCAGCAGTGATTTCATAGCTTCCGGGTTTCTGGTGAATTGTACTGCTGATGCGTCTGCCAGATATTCTCGTTGCCGACTGATCGCTGAAGATAATACTGATGCCACGATATATCCAACACTCCCGGTGATCCACATGGCCAGCGCCACAATTTCTGCTCCACCTCCTTTCTTGTTACTGTCGCTGCTGCTGCTGCTGTAGTTATTGTGGTCTTTTCGAGATAAGGCATACAGCAACTCACGGCCAATGATAGCGATGCAACTCAGACCAAATACGACCGAAAGCAGAAAGGTGTTCAAACGAATGTCACGATAACGAATATGAGAGAACTCATGCGCGGCCACAGCTTGTAATTCGTCACGTGAACATGATCTCAGGCAGGAAGTGGTGAATCCTATGACCGCATTGTCAGGATTGCTGCCGGCCGCAAATGCATTGATGGTCGGATCATCAATAATGTAGATATCCGGAACTGGCATTCCGGATGCCAAAGCCATTTCTTCTACGACATTTAAAATTTTTGAGTACTTCTTATCTTTTCTGTATATTTTTTTTCCTCCTAACATTGTCGCTACTTTGGATCCCGGCCCTAATGTCTGGCTCGTTTTCCAAAGAGTAGCGAGAACTATGAAAATCGTTGTTGAAATGACACATATCTTGAAGATTGGCGGATCCCACCAGGTTTCGACCTGAAATTGATCTACTTCAATCCAGTTTTTAATGCCTTCTAACAAGATAATCAAATAATATAATAAAACACCCGTGAGTAGCGCGCCAGCAACGAAAAAAGTCACCAAAAATGTTGTGTTTTTGATGGCTTTCGCTTGAGCCGCAAAAAAATCCATGGTTTCTGATTTCATGAAGATTAATGCATTTGTTCAGAGGTTTGTGTGGAGAGTTAAAATTCAGGAAATGCGGCCAGTATATCTCATTTTCTCTTCTCTTAAACGAGTACCTAAAATTCAACAACAGGAGCCTGCCGGACTTTCGGGTCTTCGATTTCAAACATTTTCTTTTCTTCAAACTTGAAGAAGGACGCCACCAGGCTGGACGGAAAGACTTCTCTGGCTTCGTTGTATCTCATCACCGCGTCATTATACGCCTGACGGGCAAATCCAATTTTGTTTTCCGTGCTGGTCAGTTCTTCCATCAGCGCTGTCATTTGCTGATCTGCTTTCAGATCCGGGTAGGATTCTGAGATGGCCAGCAATCTCCCAAGGCTGGCAGTCAAACTACTTTCAGCTTGCATCAACGATCCAACAGCCGCCATGTCACCGGGGGCTCCTGCTGCTGCTTTCGCCGCCTGAAAGGCCTGGTTTCTGGCTTCAATAACTGCGGTTAATGTCTCTTTTTCATGCTGCATGTAGCCTTTGGCTGTGCTGACCAGGTTTGGGATCAAATCATACCGTCGCTGCAACATCACATCAATTTGAGCAAAGGCATTCTCAAACCGATTACGGAGCCGAACAAGTGAGTTGTAAATCCCCATCATCCACATGCCGATGATAACAAAGAGGACCACGGGAATCAGAATGAAAATCAGAACTAGTAGTTTTGGATCCATAACTTGATTTATAATTTAGCACGAATTCTTAATTGTTTAGTTACTTGTTCAATGAATTCGAATCCTTTTTACTTCATTTTTACATCTATGGTTTTCTCAATGAGATTGAGATCAATAAAGCTTCGCATGATCGCGTTGCCGTCCCAGGTTCTGCGCGAGGCTCCTCCAGAATACAAAACCGGCTTCGCCGGATCCAGCACATCCAGAAACGGTGTGACCTGCCCAAACTGATCGAGACGTTCTCCTGTCAGACCCACCAAAAGTCCTCGGCCTTCCCATTGCAAACCATCCTGACTCGT
>JAUIHU010000205.1 GCA_030432175.1 Verrucomicrobiia bacterium
AACGAGCTTTGAGCAACATACTTCCTAAATTCTTGACATTTGCGCCTGGGGGCGCTTATGGCTAGGGGAAAGAAGACAAAGGTGGATTTAACAAGGTATATGGCGGATATTCTAATGGACATTGAATAATTTGAAGGATATCTAAACATAAAATCATGTTGACCTTTGAACTCTTACTACAAAAATTTTCGTTATTCGGTTTTATCTGTTTTCTATTCGTATTGCTTTTGGGGCTTTATCGGCTAAAGCGAATATCAAGACTACCTTTGGTTGTGTTTCTTATTGTACTCTTTGCAATACCCGCTGCCCTACCTATTCCCGCAGCCGGATACTCTACCGTTCTTTCCATTCCACTCTTACTTTTTCGCGCCAATCTGAGGGAGATTTTTCGAATTGGCGGTCGAGTGTTTTTCATATTTCACCTCAGCGCTGTCGGCACTTTTCTGGGAGTATTGGTGGCGTATGTGACCATGAAATCTGTACTTGGATCTCCAACGACGGAAATGGCTTCTGGAATGATGATGGCCAGTTACATTGGAGGTGGAGTTAATTTCATGGCGATGAAATCCAGTTATGACGTTCCGGAAGCTGTTGCTAATCCGTTGATCGTTGCAGACAACTTTGTGATGGCCGCGATGTTTGTATTGATGCTGGGAATCGCCTCCAATGCCTGGATCCGAAAACGATTTCCACACCCTCATTCGCAAGATCAGGATATTGATTTGTCGAAAGAAACAGGAGCCAGCCCCGCCGAACCTCATTGGAAGCGGAAAGAAATTTCACTCTCCGACATTGCCTGGGCATTGGGAATTGCTTTTGGGATCCTCGCCCTGGCCAAAACACTGCAAGGCTGGATTTCGGCTGGATTTGGAGAAGTGGAACAAGCTTCATTGATCGTGCGATTGTTACAGGTTTTGTGCACGAACCTCTTTGTATTGCTGACACTTTTGACTCTCTTTGTGGCGACATTTTTTTCGCGTCATCTGGAAAAGATTCACGGTCCGGAAGAACTGGGAGCCTACATGCTGCTGGTCTTTCTATTTACACTCGGGCTCCCCGCCGACCTCTTCAGCGTACTCACCAAAGCGCCCTCATTCTTTATCTTTTGTGGAATCATCGCCACGATCAATCTGCTCTGGACACTGGCGATCGGAAAACTCTTCAAACTCAACATTGAAGAAATCGTCATCGCCGTCAACGCCAACCTCGGCGGAGCGCCCAGCGCTGCCACAGTCGCTATCAGCGCCGGATGGAACCGACTCGTTCTCCCCGGAATTCTGGTTGGCATCTGGGGTTATGTCGTCGGAACCCCCCTGGGAATCCTGATCATGGAACTGTTGGTTTGAGAACGTTGGGAACCACTGCATTCATAGAATTGTCAACGGAGTCGTCGATTTTCTGTAATTCGACTGCTCTCAATTATTAGGAGCGCGTAATATATAATATTTCGGCTCTGCAGATTTTTACGCCAAAAGCGTCATGATCACTCGCGCTTGTCACCAATAAACTAATCAGCAAATTATGTTCACCCAATTCAGTCTGTGACGGGTACGATTGAAAGTGGGTGGAGCCTTGGGACCGCTGAGCCCCAGCTCGGCGAGTGGAGCCAGTATTGAATTTGAGCTGAACCGTGAAGCGTCACTCTTTTCAAATCACACTCGCTGTCGGGGTGGGCGAGAAAATGAAAAATAATTCCTTGTAGCGTCAAATAGCATAAGAAGTAGAAAATTTGGGTGTCAAAAAGATTTACCAAGACTCTTACTCAATGCCCCCAGCGCCAACGGCGCGACACATACCAGCCTGGGCTGCCAAGCCCAGGTCGGCATTCTCCTCAATGAAAAGGGCTGAAGGCCCGACACATATACAGAATCTTTTCTCGAACAATATTTTTATGTGTCGGGCCTTCAGCCCTTGGAGATATGGCGGTGAACCAAACCTGGGCTTGGCAGCCCAGGCTGGTATGTGTAAGGCCTTTGGCCTTGGGAAATTTTCATGCCACCCTTCTTTAATCGCACCCGTCTGTGACAGTAAAAGCACATCTGTGCGTTGTAATACCCAGTTGTTGGAAGGGTTTTCAGTCATTAATCTATCGATAATCTTATAGCTAATCAATGGTTGGCGCTATGTATGCTAATTTGGGTATATACTCGCTGACCATCTTTAGATTTATCAATATTTAAAGGTTATCTTATGAAAATTCCAACAACACTTCATTGCTTTTACTTTTCAGCGCTGTTACTCAGCAGTGGCCTGATTCATCATGAATCAGTAGCTCAGCCCGTTGTTCCAGAATTACAAGTTCGTGTTCAACACAATGGATCTGAGTCCAGTTCTGCTCCGTCAGCTGTAGGGGTCAGAATAGATGGTCCGATTGATCAAGATGTCAGCTTCAATTATCGTATCATAGAAGATGCGCAAGCTGTCAATCCAGCTACCGTAGGCATAGATTTTCAAGGCAGAGAAGGTATCCTTTCTTTTACAACAAATGATTCGTTCTACAGCAATGTTATTTACGCTTTCCAGTTGGATGATGATCTGGATGATGGAACGCCTGCGACTTCTTCGATCGAGACATTTCTTGTACAATTATTTGATCCGATAAACGTCAAATTTCCAAATGATGAGGAAGTTTATTCTGTGGTTGTCAGTCTTCATGATGATGAGCCCAGAGCTGAATTAGTAATAGATTCGCCAGTCATTGAAACAAATAATGCTGGGGAATCTTTCTTTCAGTTTCGGGTTCGGGCCAGTGGCAAAGCCGAAGGTCAGCGCAGCGCCAAAATAATAACCGTGGATGGCTCAGCCATGGCAGGTTTGGACTATGAAGAAGCATTGTTTGAACTGACATTCGAACAAGCTGAAGAAGATATCCTCATTCAGGTTCCGATTCTTAATCCTGTTCGATTTGTTGAACAAGGGGCGTACTTCTTTTTGCAGGTTGTCGAACAGCAGAATGTAAACATTTATCAGTCCAGGGAACTGGTCAAGGCGCCGAAATTTCAGGGGGAAATGAAATGGAATCCCAATCTGGGTGAAATTAACAACGCTGTCTTGCAGCCATTTGAACTAGTATTTGAAGAAGTAAGTGAAATTGCATCGTCAACAGAAGGCTATGCAAATCAGGAATTCTCAATTCAAATATACACCAGAGTTCCAAATTCAAATCTGGTTGCACGGAATCAAATACTGGAAACAGCGCCTGGAGAAAGTTCTTTGCCTCAGCTATACAAAATAGGGGATGAAGTTATTCATAGGACGGAATTAGTGGACATGACTCCTTCTGAATGGCTCGGATTTAAAACCAATGAGGAAGGATGGGAAGGGAAGCTGGATCTCTCTAATCTTATTGAGCCGTTTTTTATCTCTGCTGTTTTTGAATCAGGTATTGTAGTGAATTCAGGCTGGTTTCATCCAACTCCCAAAAACTTGTTCCGACTAACTGGCTCCGAATCCATTCAAGAATCCGATAACAGCTCAGGAGATTTGAGTGTTGGGACCTTGAACATTATTGCCGAATCGCCCGCCACTGAGAGCGCTAGATTTTCGTTGAGCGTTGAACCGGAAGGGATAATTGAAGTTCCAAACACAGTCCAACTTCGTCCAGGAACGGATCGAGTTGCTTTTAACTTTGAAGCTCTAAACGATGAACGCTTAACAGGGACGCGTATGGCTAATATTACCGTCAAACATCCAGATTTCGGCGCGGAAACCGTCAGTGTGGAAGTTCT
The DNA here is from genome assembly GCA_030432175.1 of Verrucomicrobiia bacterium. Taxonomy (GTDB): domain Bacteria; phylum Verrucomicrobiota; class Verrucomicrobiia; order Limisphaerales; family JAUIHU01; genus JAUIHU01. Next base: position 3,729 of record JAUIHU010000205.1, read on the forward strand.
TGACGGAGATGACAATCCGATAACTGTTTCTGGTCCGGCTTTCATTGAAGAGGAAGCGGAAGGTATACATATATTTCAAGTTGAACTGGGTAGCGCTGTCGAGATCAATACTCTATTTAATATCTCTATCTCTCCTGGGAATGATTCGCGTTTAGGAATCCAAACTGAACTGATAATACCAGCCGGAGAAAGAACCGCTGAAATACCTATTGAGGTTACCGCAAACAATTTATTGGATCTAGACCGGTCCAATTTAAAACTCACTGTTGGATATGGGTTGTGGCAAGGAGAACTAGAATTTAATATCATTGATGATGTTGAATTGGATTTGGATTTGAGCATTCAGGATAATGAAATTATAGAAGGAGCCGACCCAATTCCTTTAACTATTTCTTTAGGAAGAGCCGGAGCCTCTGAGAGTTTTCGTTATCTTTTGCAAGTTCCAGGCTGGTTTTCTCGAAAAATTAATTTTCCAGCTATGCAAGCCTCAATGGAGTATCCTGTAGGGTTCCCGAGTGATTTGGAAATTAATCCTGATAGAGAGCTGAAGATTATTTTGAGTGTTCCTGGAGTCGATCCGGTGGAAATTGGATTTGTATTAAAAGATCCGTCTGATCAAATACAAGCTTCTATAGACCCGGTATCTGAAATTATTTTTAAAAACACACCCATACCCATTCATGTGCGATTTGCAGCGAAAGAGGGAGATTTGAATGATGTATTTGATTTTGATCCTGGCTTGTTTCAAATTTTACGTCACGGAGAGGATGTCGGCGAATATGTCATTGAACCAGAGACAGGATTTGAAAATGGGTTGGTTGAAGGCTCCTGGAAAGGATATTTTATCCTGAGTGATGTGGATTATGTCAGCGATTTTGTTTTAAACTATCCTTTGGAAGAACAGAATTTGACTTCTAATTTGTTTAATACGATTGAGCTGAAACGTGACCTAATCGATATGAAAGTTCTGGATCTTGTGTTCGATTCGACTCGGAACCAGTTCTATGTAGCAACCTCAGCGCAATCATCAACAGCGCCCGGTCAGATTGCCGTGTTGGATCGTGAGTCTATGGAAGTTACAGGCCAGTTAGGTGAAAGTTATCAAGATGATAGTGGCCGAAACTCAATGGACCTTGATATCGATCCGTCTGGCCGGTTTTTGTATGTGCTCCATCCACAGGCTTATGAAGTCCTGGACCTGAATGACGAAGGGAATCTACTTTTCAGATATGAATTTGATCCTCTGAATATCAGATATACAGAAATTGCCACGGTGGTTGATCGGGAAGATGGTAAGCCTTCTGCATTATTAAAAATGAGGAATCAGTATGCCTGGCATGAGGGAGAAAAGTTTAATGAATTCGGATCGGTGGATAACTCGGTTTTCACAATTGCTTATCATCAGGAATCAGGCCGCTGGGTTGGGAATGATTTTCAAGGCGAAACTTGGTATGAATTTGTAATTTCTGAGTCGGGCTTGGAGGTAAGTGACAGTTGGAATCTTGAACATCCTTTGCGATTGTTTAGGTTTGTTGGTGATCAGATAGTCACAATGGATCATCGATTAATTGACTTTGGTAACTTTTCCAATGGTGGTTCATTGGTAGGGTTGGCAGAGATGAATGCCCTTATTCCTTCAAGTGAAAGTCGTGACTCCAACACAGTGATTATCGTTCATGCAGATGATTCAGGAGAAATTACAATGTCTCGATACTCTGCTGGTTCATTATTGCCTGATATTCAATTTATGAGCCCTTTTCAACGTCAAATTGAGGTTTATGGTCCCATAGCTCATAAATTAGTCAGATGGGGGAACCGTGGATTGGCGTACTTTGACAGCAACGCCGGCGAGTTGGAAATTGTCGAAAGTCCTCTCTTTATGGAAGCGTTGCCGGAGGCTGAAATCATTGAACTGGTCTGGAATGAAGCTGGCGTCCCAAGAGTTGAGGGTGAAGTTTTTCCGTTGAACTTGAATTTGAATAGATTGGGTCGTTTGGAGAACGAATCTAGGTCTTACTTATACAATCTTTACTTTGCTCAACCGGATAATTGGAGATCTATAACTCACGAGTCGGATATGAGTAAACCTCAGTTTAATTTTGTAAGCGGCAGGTTTCCACTGTTTAATTGGGAGTTTCAAGCTCTTGATTCTGATTTTGCTACCTCTGAAATGAAACTAATCCGTGTGGAAGGAAATGGAGTGCGCGTTTTAGACGAACTCAAAGTTGAGAGCCCAATATATAACAGCGACTTTGTTGAAGATAAGCTGTTTTTGACCATCAACAACCAAAATGAAAAAATTATCAGCGCACTGGTTAAACCAGGTAAAAACTATCAACTGCAATATAAAATACGTATTAATGCAAGTAGATGGTCAAATTTAGCCATGCATGAAGCAGATGTAGACAGAACTTCTTCATATATGGCGCATTGGGTGGTTAATGATTTGCTTTCGGAAAGTTCAATGTACTTTTTCCGAGTTATTGAAGTGGATTAAAGTCCAAAATTCAGCTAGATTTGTCACATGGAAACCCGACGGCAATTTTTCCAAAAAACGTTGTGCAGAGCTTCAGCAGTCGCTCTTCTCCCTCATTCATTACAAGCTCTGGCTTCTCCATCTGGAGAGTCAGCTGCAAAGGGGGATTTCCAACTGAACTATATGCTAGCTTCCTGTATGTACGGGGAATTGGATCTCCAAACCGTTCTGGATGCGGCGGTCCAGACTGGCGCTGGATGGGTGGACCTCTGGCCTCGGGTTCACGGATCTCAAAGAGAACAACTGGATGAGTGGGGATTGGAAAAGTTTGAAGCCGCTTTAAAAGAACGCGGGTTGAGACTCGGATGCTTGACCCGATACGATCTCGGTCCTTTCCGTTTGGGATCGGAAATCGAATTGGCCGGAAGATTGAGGTGTCCGTTGATTGTCACCGGTGGCAAAGGACCTGTCGGATTGACCGGGCAGGAATTGAAGTCAGCTGTCCGGGATTTCATCGATAAACTCAAACCCTACACTGATGCAGCCGCTGAATCCGGGGTGACGATTTCTATCGAGAATCATGGAAACAATCTGATCCACACTCCGGACTCCCTGCTCTGGTTGAAGGAGCTGGCTCCGGAGAATGGCCTCGGTTGCGCTCTGGCTCCTTACCATCTGGAAACTCTGGGGTTGGGCGCGGAAGCATTGGCTCAGCTCATCAAAGATCTGGGAAACTTCAACCGTATTTTCTATGCCTGGCAGTATGGGAAAGGCTGCATGAAGAAACTTTCCAAGGAAGAAGAATTGCTGCAAATGCCAGGGCGGGGTGATTTGGATTTTTCTCCACTGGTAAAAGCCATGCGTGATGTTGGATTTGATGGCTGGACCGAGTTGTTCATGCATCCTGTGCCGCGCGGAATCCCTATCCTGCCAACAGCTGAGGCTACCACCGGTGAGATTCTCAGATCCAAAGCCTACATGGACCAGTTAGTCACGACTCAAAAAGGATAGATTCATCAAAATCATGTCGATATCCGGTTTTAAATATTGGGTCTACCTGGTGATGTGGGCGTTCATGTTTGGCTTCCATGCTGATGTCGAATGTTGGGCTTACGGTTCACTTAAGGAAACTCAAACCCAGATTAAATCCCCGGATTCCTCCCAACATCAACAGTTGAAAGCTCTGGGAGAGTTCTGGTGGAATGAATTGAATTGCGCCGCATGTCACTCCACTGACTCCAATGTGGAT
>JAUIHU010000206.1 GCA_030432175.1 Verrucomicrobiia bacterium
GCGACGAACGAGGTAATAGACTTTAACAGTTCCCCAATCGCTGCATAGGATGGATTGGCCAAATACAATGATTTCAAACCCAAACTGGCCGCTTTGGATTCACAAACCCGCTTGATTCGTTCACCAGTCTCACGGATGTCCTGATCGCTTTCCATGATCAATACCGATGCCGCCACGAATTCTCCTGGATTTCTTGGACCATACACCAGATGTCCGTCACCCAGCATCGTCACCACTCCTCCACGCGCAATTTTGGGAAACGGCATATAGTTAAAATGAATCCTGGGCCCTGACGTTCCATTGGCATCAATCGCAAATGATACGATGTAAGGTTCTGAATAGCGGGCAAACGGACCATCCCCGCTTTTGAGCAATTTAAACTCTGGAATTGTCAGCGCGATTTTATCCGAATCTTTATTAAATTTCATGAAGCTATATTCTCCTTACTGCCTCCGACCAATCAGCTCAGAAATCATAAATTGGAGGGAAACTGAGAATTTATAGCTTTGTCATGATTCGGCTTTCAACCTTTTTCGCTCTCAATTCAGAGCTGGCAAAATTTAAATACCAACGCCACTCCCCGAGCTGGGGCTCAGCTCTCCCAGGACTCCCCCCACTTTTAATCGCACCCGGTTCTACGCTTTTTGTGATTCTCAGGTTATTTTGGTATTTCAACATTAGCTAACCTTGTTGCGGCTTTTTCAAAGGTTAACATCGCCTGGGTTTTCCTCTCATATTCAGCATGGATGATGCGATCCACAAAACCGGGTTCAGCTTTAGCCATGTTGGGTTGTTGAAGTATTCTTAACGCAACACCTAAAGGAACAATCTCAGAGGATTCGAGAAACTGCTTTAAGGTATCCAACGCAACTTGCTTGGGTACATCATAATGATATTGAAGCGCAAAATAAGCTTCGGCAATTACCAGATCACTAACTGCTGCCTGAACGCCAGCAGCTCTAAATTCATCTAATCTGACCACCGCTCTCTTGAACTGCGACGCAGGTTCTCCAACCAGGAGACGCAGCACGATTGATGTGTCCAATCCAACGAGGTTCGACGAGATATTCATGACTCTTGGATACGTCGACCTTTGGCAATGCTGCCGCGGATCTCTTCCATATCATGTGATTTACCATGACCAAACTTGCGCAAACTTCCAAGCCATGGTCGATCCAGTCCTTTGGATGCTTTGAGTACCCACACCTCCTCATCAGATTCCACTCGTCTATCCAGAAAAATTTCGTCTCCTGGTTGAATACCGAGGGATTCGCATACCTGCTTAGGAAAAGTAGCCTGTCGTTTTGAAGAAACCTTAATTTTCAACACTCTCACAAATTACAACTACCCTCCTTACCAGTCAACCTGGAAGTAAGGCGAAGCAGACAGGAATAATAAAGAGGAGCTGTAAAACCTAGTTGATTTGTTGATAACTTCCTGGAGCTGCACTTAGCACAGCGTTAACAACTAGATCCCTTCTATCCCTCAACAAATCTAATCGGGTCACTTGTACTTCTATTATGGAAATCTTGCGATGAACCAGATTCTGTTGATATCGAAGATTTTGATCCCCAGTAATAAATGCATCGAATCGATCATCAATTTTTCGAATTAAATCTCCGTTTTTAATCCCTGCCCAACCTAAATATCCTACCGTACAGACTTCAAACATATCCAAGTCGAGTCGAAATGGCTGTGGAATGTTTTCATCCAATATGACTGTCTTCATGCGCGAGTTTCAAGAAATCCAATGCATTCTGCCGGTTTACTGTTGGAAAATGTTCAAGAAAAACTTCTAAAGTCTCTCCTGCAGACAGGTAATCCAGTAATGCCTGCACTTTGACGCGAGTCCCTCGAAAAACCAGCGCCCCTCCCATAACTTCTGGATCGGAATGAACCGGACTCTGTTCTAGATTTATCATATAACAAATTTATCATACTTGAAGTTTCCTACAATCTGAATTCACAAGTATCATCCCTCCTCAAACTCACTAACGGTCCTACTGAATGAAGTTTTCTATGAATCGCTATTGTCTTCTTTGCAATAGTCGCAAAATACCCATAGAAACTCTGTACCTATATAAAGGAAAACCATACTCCGCCAAAATGAGGAGCGATTTAAAGAAAGGAGCGGAGGTTTTCTGCCCCCTGTCCGGCGCGGGCGAAAGCGACCGGAAGTTCTCAACATAACCCTTTGAAAATGAAGTACCCCCAGTAGGACTCGAACCTACAACCAATTGATTAAGAGTCAACTGCTCTACCGATTGAGCTATGGAGGCGGAAAGCCGGATTCCAAATTATTGAAATCTGAAACACGTTAATTCTGCGAGCTAACCGGGGCAAGAAAGAAGTTTGCTCTAACTTAAAATTTGCACCGGAGGAAGTGTGACTGTTCCGGTGTGAGTTGTTCTTCCAGCTCTTCTTCAGGAGGAAGTTTTGTGGTGTTGTCGATTTGCGCCGGATTCCATTCATCCGCTGCTTCCATGCCAGGCTGATGGGTGAAGGTAGCGGCGATGAGGGAGGCGTTGGTGAAATCGGCTCCGCGCAGGTCGGCTCCCCGGAAGTCCACGCCTTCGAGGTCAGCGGAAGTAAAGTTGACGTTGCGCAGGTCGGCTCCCCGTAGCTTGGCGTTGGAGAGGTTGGATTGACTGAAGTTGGCGCCGGTGAGCTGGCAGCGGTCGAAGTTGGCGTTGCGAAGGATCGCTTTCTCAGCGTTGAGTTGGGAAAGGTTCATCCCTTCGGCGTGGAGTCCGGAGAATTTTCCGTTGGCGAGGTCACGGGATTCCATGGCCTGCTTGAGCTGGGCGTGGTTGAGTCCGGGAAGGAAGTAGCGTTCTTCTTTCCAGGGATCGCCGTGGTTGTGATATCCGGCTTCACCTTCCCAGTAGCCAAGCTGATCTTCTTCCGTGATCGTGATCCGCTCCAGCCACTTCAGGCTTTTGTATAGGTAACGTCCTTCGACAAGCAACCGGATCGGACCGCCATGTCGGGATTCGATAGGTTGTTGGTTGTGGTAGAAAACGATCCAGGGCTTGAGTTCCCCCAAGTCGGCCAATGGCAGTGAGGTTGTGTGATTGCGGTCGCTGCGGGCGTGGAAGATGGCGAACTTCCCGGGAGCTTGGAGGTTGGCCTGTTCCAGGAGGGAAAGGAGCGGGATGCCCCGGAATTGCAGGTCGTACTGGGACCAGCGGGTAACGCAGTGCAGGTCGGTTGTGATTTCCTGCATGGGCATAGCCAGTAGTTGTTCGAGGGTCCAGGTCAGCGATTGGCAGACTTGACCGTCGATAGTCAGCGACCAGGGTTGGTTGGTTTCGGCTGGGGCTTTTTCTCCGACAACAGGCCATTTGCCTGGAGCGGCGAGTTGCTGGTTGGGGGGGAGCCGGTCTGACACTGGGCTGTTTTGAATTTTCACGCTAAGACGCTAAGACACGAAGTTTTATAAGATTTATAATTCGCGCCTGACTTCGTTGGATTCAAGAAAGGTTTGGTTAGTGACCCAGAGTTGGGCGCTATCAAAAAAGGGAGGCTTTTTGCAGTCCCAGTCTACTCTAAGTACTGGCGCGACTTGCCGAGCTGGGGCTCAGCGTTCCCAGGAGCGCCACCCGAATTGGATCACACCCACCAGAGTGAACTATGCCTCCGGATTTATTTTTCGTGTGGCTCAGGAACGATCAAGGTTGGACATGGAGCGTGACGGTTGATTTGTTCTGCCACACTGCCGAGCAGGACGTGTTTCAGTCCGGTGTAACCATGGGTGGAAATCACAATCAGATCGGAGTCCAGTTCTTTGGCGGCTTCCACTATTTCCAGCGCAGGCGGCCCCACTCGCTGAAGCGGTTCGCTGACGCTGACTCCATTTAGACGATCTTCCACCAGCGCCTGCAGGCGACGTTTAGATCCTTCCATCAGGTCCTTTTCCAGCATCGCCAGATCAATTGCGCCGACTTCCCATCCCATCGGGTTGAGGTCGACGACATTGAGCAACGTTAACCGGGCCCCGAACTTCTGCGCCATGCCTTTGGCGAATTCCAGCGCCCGCAGTGAGCGATCGGAAAAGTCCACTGGAACCAGAATTTCTTTCAAATGCGCCGGCTCCACCATGATTGTCTTGTTTTCTTCGCTCATAGTTTTACTGAATTGTTTTACTCTACGAAGTCATGTTCTTCCAAACGCACTGTCAACACCGGGCAAGGAGCATAACGCACAATCTGTTCCGCCACACTGCCCATCAATACGTGTTTCAGTCCAGTATAACCGTGTGTTGAAATCACCAGCATATCCACATTCTTTTCATCGGCAAACTCGGTGACTTCCTGAAATGCGCGGCCAATCCGGGTGACGCATTCCACCGGGACGTCGTCCCCAATAGTGGCCTTGACCTTATCCAGTTCCTTCGCGGCTTCAGCGGCCTGGTTTTCCAGTGAAAGGTAGCCGTATTCTCCAGCGTAGGAGACCGGCTCCACTACGTGAAGCAAGATCAGTTTGGCTTTATAAGCTCTGGCGAATGACACCGCGTACTTCAGCGCTTTGCTGGCGCGATCGGAAAAATCAGTCGGGGTGAGGATGGATTGAATTCCAATTCCGGAGTTCACGTTGGATTCAGTATCAGAAGCGGTCATGATTTTCTTTCTAAATGATTTTCTGTTGGAATAACTATATCATTATAGATTTGACACTCAGACTCCACACTTAAATTGCCAAATGCTTAGCAAAAATTGTTTATTTGACCGGATTTGCAGAATCGAAAGGATGATTTCTTAAATCTTTGCGTCTTCGCGGCTTCGCGTGCCCTAAAGGAATTTTTATTTAAAAGTCCATTACCCGATCTTCGTTTCTCCTACCGGTAAGCCTCCAACGCCGCCCGCGCGAGTTCATCGCACCGCTCGTTGTGCTCGATCCCGGCATGACCTTTGACCCAATGCCATTCGATCTCATGCTTCTGGATGACCTCGTCGAGTTGCTCCCAAATGTCCTGATTCTTCACCGGCTTTTTGGATGATGTTTTCCATCCACGCTTTTTCCATCCGTCCAACCATTTGGTAATCCCGTCTTTCAGGTAGTTGGAGTCGGTATAAAACTCCACCTTGCATGGACGTTTCAGCGCTTTTAACCCTTCCAGCGCGGCCATCATTTCCATTCGGTTGTTGGTGGTTTCCCGTTCACCTCCGGAGAGTTCTTTCATGTGCTCGCCATAAATCAATACACATGCCCACCCACCCGGACCCGGATTGCCACTGCAGGCTCCGTCAGTGTAAAGGGTGACCGTTTTCAACTTGCTGCCCCCGCGTCCAGATGCGTGATTTTTCTTTTCAGATAATCCAACTGAGCGCTCTCGGAGGTCGGCTGTCCGGTCGCTTCTTCCATGAGTTGATTCGGATGAAATCGCATCCCTTGATGGTGCACCTTTTTCTGCAACCAATCCAACAATGCGGTATAATCACCGGAAGCCATGGATGTTTCCAACCCTTTGTTTTGTGCGAGAGCTGCCTGGTAAAGTTGCGCAGAGTTCAGATTGCCCAGTGTGTAGGTCGGAAAATACCCGAAGCCGCCCATGCTCCAGTGAATGTCCTGCAAACAACCATGCGCGTCATCGGGCACGGCGCGTCCAAAGAGTTTTTCAAACAAACTGTTCCAGGCTTCGGGCACGTCGTTGACTTCAAGCGCTCCTTCAATGAGTTGCAACTCGATCTGGAACCGTAACAGGATGTGCAGGTCATAGAAAAATTCATCGGCCTCGACGCGAATCATGGACGGTGAGGAGCGATTGACGGCAGCGGTGAGTTGTTCGGGAGTGAAGCGTTTCAGCTCCGGCAGGTATTCACAGGCGATCGGATGCCAATGACGCCAGAACATCGGATCCCTCCCGACTTTGTTTTCCCAGAGCCGGGATTGGGATTCGTGAATCCCGAGGGAAACCGCCTTGCTCATCGGCGTTCCGTAATGTTCCGCCAGCAGGCCCTGTTCGTAGAGTCCGTGACCAACTTCGTGCAGTACACCGTAAAATGAAACCGCGAAATTGGTTTCGTCATAGCGTGTCGTCAAGCGCTGGTCTCGAGGTCCAAGCTCGGTGCAGAAGGGGTGTGTGGTGGTGTCGATCCGACCAGCCTCAAAATCAAACCCAAACGCTTCCGCAACCCGACGGTTGAGCTTTTGTTGTCCATGAATCGGGTAATCGCCTTTCAGCAAATCACCAGGAATCGCCAGGCTTTTTTCTGCGGCTTCCCGGGCCAGAGGCGCCATGGCCTTGGCGAGATTATCGAGAATTGGACGCAGCGATTGAACCGTCATCCCGGGTTCGTACTGATCCAGCAAAGCGTCGTAAGGACTTTCCTTGTATCCCAAATAATCGGCTTTTTTGCGGGATAAATCGACCAGTCGAGCGAGTGGATCTCTGAATTGGGAGAAATCATTGTCAGCGCGCGCTTTGGCCCATTGATTTTTGGCCAGAGAGGCGACTTTTTCGAATTCCTCGACAAACGAGTTCGGCAGTTTGACGCTCTGATCACAATCCCGACGCCACTCCCGAACATTGACCGCTTCCACAGAATCCGCCTCCCAGGGTCCGTCTTTTTCACAAACCGTAAGCCATCGATCCACATCGGAGTCCGTTACCAGACGATGGACACGCCCCGTCAGATACGCCAATTGATCTGCGCGAAACTCGGCGGCTTTGGGAGGCATGTAGGTTTCCTGATCCCACCCAAGCGTGGCGCCAGTCGTTTCCAGCAAAGTGATCTCATGAAAACGGCGCTTCAAATTTTTGTAAGCGCCGTCCGGTCCGGTAGATGTCGACATGCCTCAGTCTTTGCGAGGATCGCGGAGGTTGGAAAGCAAAAAGCGGATTATGGCAGGAGATATTTCATGAGTGACCAAATTATTGCGTAGAACGGCCGATTCTGTCAGAATTTCAAAGTGTTGAAAGACGAACAAACCGTTCAGGATCAGTTCGAAGTTTTTCGGAAGATGACTCCGGAAAAACGCTTGGCTTTGGCAGAAAGCCTGTATTGGTCTGCTCGCGAATTCAAGGCTTCATGGTTACGTAAACAACATGCCGATTGGACTGAAAAAGAAATTGCAAGAGAAGTGACACGCATCTTTAAGCATGCACGAACCTGATCTTTCTCTTTTATTCATCCGTCCGTTAAACGAACTGACTAGATAAACCCAATTCCATAAAAACGTAAAAAAATCAAATCTACCGCTTCAAGGCGGAGGCCAGAGTTCCAGGTGTGGTTGGTTGTCATAGTTCCAAATCGCTGCTGACTTGCGAGGATCAAACCAGGTCCATGGGGAATCGGCCTCTATATGACCATCGCAAAACCAGACATTGTGATCTGCCCCATGACGCTTTTCTCCGAAAGCATACTGATCAGCGCGGTCATGATTTCTGAAAGACAAATATCCACAGTGCAAATCAGATTCTCCTCCTGGAT
>JAUIHU010000207.1 GCA_030432175.1 Verrucomicrobiia bacterium
AGCATTGTCGTCCGCCCCATTATGAACCGCGCCCATTTCTTCAGCTGTCATCCGGGAGGAGCTGTCTCCGTAACCTAGATGATCAAAGTGTCCGCCGACCATGATGTATTCCTCCACGCCGTCAGCTGGTGGAAGAATACCGATCACATTGCGTCCTGTGGCAGGTTGACGTTCCAGCGCCACACTGAGTTGGGCGGTGACTCCTTCCAGCGCAAATTCATCCTCGGAGTGCGGGTTCTCGGAATCCAGAGATTTTTGTACGGCTTCCAGGTCTTTGTCAGCGGAAGCAAACATGGACTGTGCCACTTCCAAAGAAATGGACGCAGCGAGAATGCCGGATCCGGTGAGTTGTCCGTCGCCACGCAAAGGAACCAGATTTCCGGCTCCCGGGGAACGCGGTCCAGTCACGACCAACAATGCCTTCGCTCCCCGTTCTCTTGCTATCATTGCCTTGTAATGAAGACCGTTGTAGCGGTTTAAAGTCTGTTTGCGGTCCGGGTCGACATCCTCCGGACCATAACGGAGTACGAGGACGATTTTATCTTTCACATCCAGACCGGCATAGGAATCATACCCCTCACCCAGTTTCCCAGGGATCTTTAACCCATATCCGGCAAACACCACTTCTCCTGCTCCGGTTCCATTGGCAGAGAAAGACATCGGACGAAAATCCTCCTCCGCCTGGAATGTAAGGGCTTCCTTGTTTCCTTTTACTTGAAGGGATAAATCATTTGCGGAATCTGCCAATTCAACTCCGGAGGAAAATTCAAAGGTTTGGGTGTAGAGTTCGTTATCTGAAATCGGATCCAGTCCGAGGTAAGAAAATCTTTCCGACAGATACAAAGCCGCTGTGCGTTCTCCAGCTTCACCCGTCATGCGGCCTTCCAATCGATCTGACGCCAGATACGCGACATGCGCTTTCAGATCCTCCAGATCAATGGCTGGATTGGAAGCCAAAGAGCGTATGGCCGGATCTTTTAACGCAGAACTTTGAGAATGATGAGCTGCATGACTTTCGGAATGAGGTTCAGTGTCGTGTACATGAGCGTGGGCATGAGCATGGGATGTGATTTCTTTTGGATCAGGAGCAACTCGTTCCGGAGCATTCTGCAATGCTTTCAGCGCGGCAGAGTGATCCCAGTTTGCCAGGAAGAGCTGCGATTGATTACTCGAAGTATGGTTAGCGGTCCAGGCCAATTGATTTCCACTCGGAGCAAACACCGGCAATCCATCAAATCCGTCCCATTCCGTGACTCTCACCGGTTCTTTCGCTCCAGCGGCGTCTACGAGATAAAGTTCAAAATTAGAGAACCCTTCCTTGTTCGCTGCAAAAATAGCGTATTCACCGGACGGGTGAAAATATGGAGCCCAGGACATGGCTCCAAAATCCGTCAGTTTCCGCACATCAGATCCATCCAGCGCCATGGTGTAAATATCCGCCACGGCTCCAGTCTCATCAAAACGCCGCCAGATGATACGCTGTCCGTCCGGACTGAAGAACGGACCGCCATCATAGCCGGGCGTTTCAGTCAATCGGCGCTGGTTCGATCCGTCCGAATTCATCAAATAGATTTCACCAAAATAAGAAGGATCCAGCTCCAACAATTTCTTCTCCTCATCCGTCAGCTCATCATTGTTGTAAGCATCCCGCAGCGAACAAAACACAATGAGTTTTCCATCGGGTGAGTAAGCCGCTTCAGCGTCGTAACCTTCAGCATGAGTCAGTTGAACCAGAACAGAACCGTCCCGCCTGGCGGTAAAGATGTCCATGGTCTTGTCATAATCCCAGGAATAACGCCGCGTCTGCCCCGACTCCCTGAACTCGATTTCCTCCTTCTGTTTGGCTTCAGCCTGCGGATCCAGATGAGTGGAAGCAAAAAGTACCCGATCGGATCCGGGTTGAAAGTAAGCGCAGGTGGTTTTCCCGACACCGGGAGAAACACGCCAGCTGCGACCCTCTTCGAGATCCAGCGTATAGATCTGGTAGAATGGATTTCCCGGATCACGCTCGCTCTGGAAAATCAGATAACGCCCATCCGGACTGAAATATCCCTCTCCACTCCGACGCCCATCCCAAGTGATCTGGCGGGCATTGGACGCGAACTGGATGGAATTGGATTGAGCGGACAGGTCTACTGGAGACACGATCCCGATACCCCCGAGACATAGGGTCCATAACAACATTCGGACTGATAGCATGGAGATATGTATAAATCGAACTCGCTCCGATCGCAAACCGTCAGGGAAAGTGATCGTTACTTCTCATCAAAAGCATGATCCTCCATGTTTCTTGAGTCTGAAGCCTGAGCGCTCAAAACTTCCCCAGATCTTAGGGTGTCAGTTCATCATTTTTATCTGATTCGGAATATAGACACCTGGGAAGCATTGAAATGCCAGCAGAACCAAACTTGACCCCGGAAAGTTCTTAACTATCATTAGATGAGTTAATCATTAACTACGTCAGAAAAATCAACTACTTCTCTAAAGAAACTATAACTGTTGGGGCTTTTTCTACACAGGCATCATTATAAATTTGACATCGAGAACACTGTCGGTTCGCTTTGAGTTAAATAGTACAAAGGGCAATAGGGCGACAGCGCTTCCCCCATTCACAACTCTCCTAAAGCAAACAAACCTAACCATATTAACGAGGGTTTCAGTGACTCAGCAATTTTCTCAAAACGGTGTTTTCCTCAGGACCAATACAATACAGTTCGGGTTTATTTATTTGAACAAGCCAATTTAATTTTGGAAAGCAACTGTTTAGTTTCATAAGGTTTCTTCAGGAAGAATATTTTATCACGAATTAAAAGCTCTTTCACTTGAGCATCCGGTCCGATCCCGCTACACATTATAATTGGCATATCACTATAACTATTTTGAACCTGTCGAACCAGACTCACTCCGTTTAATGAAGGCATTGACAAATCTGTGATAAGCAAATCAAATCGTTCTTCTTTTAATTTTGCCAAAACCGCCAACCCTCCACTCAGGCACTCAACACAATAATTGCTTAATTCCAAGGTAGTTCTGGTCGCTTCCAAAATAGATGGCTCATCATCTACCAATAAAATTTTCTCTGAATCTCCGTAAAGCTCTTCCAGCGAAACTTGCGATGCTTCCTGAACCATTGATTCGATTTCAGAAAGAATTGCTGGTAAATAAATCATTACGTTGGTTCCAACATTATTTTCTGTATACAGACTCAAACTTCCGTCATGAGCGCGAACGATACTTTCAACAGTAGCCAACCCCAAACCCGTTCCCTTTTCTTTTGATGTAAAAAAAGGATTGAAAACCTTTTCAACTTTATCCTCTTCAATCCCACATCCGTTGTCTTCAATCTCAAAACAAACGTAGTTACCGGGTTTTATATCCAATTCTGCAGATTTCAACTCATCAAGAATAACGTTGTAAGATTTAATATTTATATATCCATTATTACTTTTATTTAAAATTGCATCTTTTGAATTAATGCAAACATTCATGATAATCTGGTTTAATTGAGTCGGGTCAGCAATTACTTTCCACAAATTACCCCCAATACTATGATTCAGTCTTATACCTTTAGGGAGGGTTTTACCCAATATAGTTAGAGCTTGTTTCAGAATTAAGTCCGCTTGAATTTCCTGTTTATTAGACTTCCCTCCCTTCGAAAATAAAAGAATTTGATTAACTAAATCCACACCGCGATTCACAGCATTATCCGCGAGCGTCAACGAATCCTGGAATTCCGAAGCCCCCGGACTGATCCTAATCGCGTCCAGCGACATTTTTAAAGGAGTGAAGATATTATTCAAATCATGAGCTATACCTCCCGAAAGCGAGCCTATGCTCTCCAGTCGTTGCTTTCTTTGCAAATGTCTCATCAACTTGTTAGATTCTGTTTTATCTTTAAAGACAGCAACCGAATAACTATTGTCACTTTCAACATCACAAATCTGACAAATCGAAATTTCAGTTTCGATTTTTTCTCCTGATTTATGATAAACAATCAGATCCTCAGAAACATTTATTTTACTATTTATTGCATTAATTACTGAATCTGTTCTTTGGGTATCTGTTTTTTCTCCAAAAAGGAATTGAAGTGATTTTCCAGTTGTTAAATCACATGAATAACCCAGATAATTTTCAAAAGAATTATTTACATATACTATTTCTGTATCTGAGTCATAATGCTCGGAGTTTTTTATTATTAAAACAGGAGTATCTATTAATGATAATGCTTTATTTACCAACTCATGAGTTAAAGCCGTTCGTTGAGGTTCAACACCTTTCAAAATACCCAGAATTGCACTTAAATTCACAAAATTTGAAAAGCAAATCACTCCAGCAACTGAATCTCCAGATTTTGAATACACAGCATAGTTTTGAGAATTATTAACAAATTTAAATGATGTTGTTTTTAAATTTTCATAGGTAGATATAGAATCGAATATTACCAGAGAAATATTCATCATTTGATCAAAATCTCTGACATTTTTTACCGAACAAGTTAAGAACTGTAAATTGTGTGATGAAGCAATATTCTCGACTTCCTGCTGGAAACAGAGCTGATCAGTAAGGATTAATATCATAATTCAGATATGGCTAAGAAAATACTATGATCCGAGTTTTTTACCAAACCAAGAAGGCGCATGCAGACTGAACTGAACAAATCCAGGATAAGAATTGTCCTAAGGCTAAAAAAAGCGCAAGCAAAATGTAAAAAATTTATAAGCTCCGGCGAAGTTATTTTTATGAAAACATTCTAAAATTTTCTTGTACCTCCTGGATCACCGTATGTGCTTTTTCTGCGCTGATCAAGCTCCACTGTTCTGCTTTATTGAAAACACCGTTAAGGTAAATTATACTGAAGAGCCAAATCCACCTCCGCCTGGTGTGCGAATTTCTATGCAATCTCCAGCCTCAATATCCACTCTGGTAATTGATCCAAGTTTTTCTTTCTCACCATTAGCCCGCAAACAATACTGATCTCCTGGCTCGCCAGCGTTTCCTCCTGCCGCTCCATCAGGTCCGATGTTGCGCCTTTGAGTCAGAAGCGAAACTGTCATTGGACTTAAAAATCTTACTTTCCGGATTAATCCATTACCTCCAGTCCATTGCCCGCTTCCTCCAGATCCCCGTCGAATGGAAAATTCTTCCAAAATCAATGGAAATCTTGTTTCAAGAATCTCCGGATCCGTTATGCCGGTGTTGGTCATGTGGACATGAATCCCACTTTCTCCATCTGTTCCATCCGACGCGCCAGCTCCACCTCCAATCGTCTCATAATGACTGGCTGTTGCGGATCCGAAAACAAAGTTGTTCATGGTTCCCTGACTACAGGCTCCAAGTTCTAATGCTTGCCAGAGCGTATCAACGATCCGTTGACTGGTTTCAACATTCCCACCAACCACTGCTGGATTTTTCTCAGGATCATCCACAAAGTCGGGATTTAAAAAAGTTGCGGGCGGAATGACCACGTCTACGACCTTTAAGGCTCCTTCATTTAATGGAGCCGGCTCATTCACCCAACATCGCAGAACATATAAAATCGCGCTCAACACAATTGCAGGAGTTGCATTCAGATTGCCAGGGTGTTGTGCGCTGGATCCACTAAAGTCCAGTTGGAGGCGGTGTTTGGCTTTGGAAACTTTCAAAAAAATCACGGAACCATCATCCAGTTTCTGGGTGGATGAAACGACATCTTCTGGGAATTTTTTTAATCGGTTTAATAAAGAGCTTTCGGCCAGTTTTTTCAGGTCCTGCATCGCTTTTAAAGTCGCTGATTCCCCATACTCTCGAATCACTTTCGACAACAAACGTTCTCCTAATCGATTGGCCGCGCTCTGGGCGCGCAAATCTGCCAGGTTGTCCGCAGGCGCTCGCGATGGCCATGGAGAATTCGTCAGTATTTTTTCAATTTGATCATATTGAGCCTCGCCATTTCGGAACAAATAAGTTGGTGATATAACCACGCCCTCCTCCGATAAATTTTGAGCATCCGGAGGCATGGACCCTGGCCGAAGCCCACCCATTTCAGCATGATGAGCGCGATTGGCAACGTAACCCAGTAGATGTTCTTCGGCATTGAATACCGGTGAAATTACAGTCACATCCGGAAGGTGCGATCCCCCATGAGCCGGGTGGTTGGTAACGATGCAATCTCCTGGACATATCTTCATTTTCTGTGCTACCGACCTGACGCATGTTCCTAAAGCTCCCAGGTGAACTGGAATGTGTGGGGCATTGACGATCAATTCGCCTTCCGCATCAAGCAATGCGCAGGAGAAATCCAGGCGTTCTTTAATATTTGTCGAAACAGCAGTCCTCTCCAGCGCGCCGCCCATCGCCTCAGCGATTCCGCGAAAACGACTGGCAAAAAGTTCTCTCAGCACAATGTCCGACTCAGTTTTGCGTTTGGTAATTTCGGATGCGTCCTCTTGATCCAATCGTAATGTCCCTGAAGATCCCACTACAACTTTCCAACCAGGGGCGACCCATATTGCATTGAAGGCATCAGCCAGGAGACATGGACCTGCCAAGGCGCTGCCTGGATTGAGTTCCTCCTTGCGCCATACATTCACCTGTTCCCAGCTGGATCCAGTGTAAGCAAGACATTTCCGAGGAGATTTCAAATTGTACGAGATATTGGAATCTATCTCAAAAACTTCGTGTTTCGGAACATTTGCGGGGCTCGAAGCAATGACTCGGGCTGAGACTAATTCCAGCGCTTTATTCTCCGGTAGATAACCAAATATTTCCCGATACTGTTCTTCGTAACAGGATTTCAGCTGGCTGAGTGTGATCATTTTCAACCCTGCAGCATTATCATTGGCAGAGCCATTCAAGCGCACCGAAAGCGTGTGTCCCTGCCCTTGGTATCTTAATTCAAAGATAGCAGTCAGGCTTCCCGGAGGTTGACCGGTTTCCTCTCTCAAATGAGATTCAGCTTGCTGTATTAATGTTTCAACCTGTTCGGCAAAGGCCGACATTTCCCAGTCATCCAGAGTTTTTATGATCTGTGCTTCCGCAAATCTTTCAATCGCCGCGTCACGAATCCCTCGCGCGCTGAAAAGCCCAGCTTCAACTGGCGAATAAACTGAAGTAATGCCAAGTCGTTCAGCTAAAGCACAAACCGTTTGTCCGCCTGCTCCACCAAATGCAACCAGGGCATACTCTGCCGGATCAAAACCTTCCTGAACAGAAATCTTGCGGATAGTCTCAGCCATACGTTCATTGGCAATATCCAGTAATCCTTGCAGAAGTTCTTCCTTACAGGGAGCATACCCTAAACTTGCGCGGATCTCCTGTTGCAATTCTTTCAAGGCTGCTTCTGCGAGTTCAGTTTGGATGGGAATACCAAATCGCGATGGATCCAATCGGCCCAGCAATACCTGGACATCAGTGACCGTTAGTGGTCCCCCTGCTCCATA
>JAUIHU010000208.1 GCA_030432175.1 Verrucomicrobiia bacterium
ACCACTCCAGGGTGGAGTCAGACAGGATTCGTCGACCACTTTGCCTTGATTCCAGACAGATTCAAAAACGGCGATGGTGGAGATTTGCGCAAAGCGCTTGGTCTTACCTTCCACCGCCAGTTGAAGGGCATCGCGGACACTGTCCACATTCACTTTTTTCAGCGCATTGTAGGATCGGGCAAAGTTGACTTCGGCGGCGTTGTGAATGATGACATCGGATTCGACAGCAAGTCGCGCCCAATCCTGTTCACTCAATCCAAGCCGGGGTTGGCTTAAATCCCCCGGAATACATTCGATTCGATTTACAATGGAATCGTCCCAGAGCTGGTAGCGGCGAAGATTCTGGCGAACACGCTCCAGTCCATGAGCAGGACTCTCACATCGAACGAGACAGATGATACGGCTGGACGACTTCTTGATCAGGTCGGATAGCAGAAACGCTCCCAGAAATCCCGTGGCTCCTGTGAGCAGTATGGTTGGTGAATGAGGCAGTAAGGGCGCTGGTTTGGCTTTGGATGGGAATCGGTCGTCCAGTTGAACTTCGGATTCCAGGTTCAGTATCGGTTCCGAATCAACTGAAGACCCGTTTGACAGAAATGTGGCCAGTTGCCTTGGCGTTGGATGATCCCAGATAAATCCCGGATCCAGTTGGATATTGAGTTGGGATTCAATCAGGCTTTGAAACTGAATGCCAGTCACCGAGTCAGCGCCCAGTTCTGCAAATGATTGATCGGGCTGGATGCGATCCAATGGAATCTCCAGAGCTTCATGTGTCCATCTTCGAACAGCATCCAGCCATTCATCTGTTTGGGTTGATTTGCTTGTTGGCTCTGAACATGAAACTTCCACGCATGGTGATTCGACTTCAGATTTGGACTGGTAATCGGAGGCATGCCAAAGAGTGAGTGTGCGTAGTTTTCCTTCGAGGTAAGCTTGCGCGCAGGCTGAGCGCTGTATCTTGCCGCTGGACGTTTTTAGGATCCCGTTTGGCATCAGAAAAGCAATGTGACTGACAGAAATATTGCGTTCGCGAGAGACGGCAGAACAAATGGCTGTGGCGGCTTTTTCCGCATTAAATCGTCGACGCGCTGAACGTTGAACCTCTACTGCGATCGCCAATTCTGTTCCGTGTTCAGTCTGAACTTCAAAAGCTGCGCAGGCATCTATTTTCAGGTCGGGATAACATCGATCAGCAATGCATTCGATGTCCTGTGGATAATAATTTTTTCCACGGATAATAATGACATCCTTTAAGCGACCGGTAACAAAGATTTCACCTTGAGCCTTGAAACCGAGATCTCCAGTTCTCAGGAAAGTATCGGAATCGTTGTTTTCTAACCGGGCGTTAAAAGTTTTTTCGGAGAGTGTAATTTGATTCCAGTATCCGCAACCTTTGGAAGGTCCGGCGATCCAGATTTCTCCAACCATTCCTTCGGGTAACTCTTGATGTTTTTCAGGGTGAACGATTTTTATTTTAATCAGAGGCTGATCGGATCCACATCCAACCGCGATGGTTGATTTTTCATTGGAGGCTTCAGGAATTTCAACCGCATGACCCTGAGACAGCTCGTTGTTTGAAATCTTCATCAACCTGGGCGCTTTATGCAGGTCGGAAACGCACGCCATCAAAGTGTTTTCAGCCATGCCATATGCTCCCTGGAAAGAGCGCATCTGAAAACCTGTGGGCGCAAATTTTTTTGCAAATGATCTCATCGTTGCAGCGCGAATGGGTTCCGACCCGCTGTAAGCGCTGGTCCAGCAGGAGAGGTCGAGATCCGTTAGTTCGGAATCGTCAATTTTTTGCAGGCAATGTTCATAAGCGAAATTTGGGCCTCCGGAGTGGGGGGCTCCATAATTTGATATGGCCTTCAACCAGCGAATTGGTTTTTGAATAAACGCTGCGGGAGGCATGATGTAGCCAGGCAACCCACAATAGATAGGAGTTAAGATTCCATCAATCAGACCCATGTCGTGAAATGAAGGCAACCATGTGACAGAAACGCTTTCTTCGTTGAGTTCAAAGGTACGTTTCATCAGCTCCAGGTTGATGCAGAGGTTCCGATGTGAAACCATGACTCCTTTGGGTTTTCCTGTGGATCCGGAGGTATATTGAAGAAATGCCAGTTGATCTGGATCCAGGTTGGGTAGTGGATAGGTGATCGGGGTGAATGTGTTACTGGCGAGCATACTGTCCGTTGCCAGGCAATTAGCTTGAGCGGCTGAGCCGGATTGCAGTCGGTCGATGAGTGTGTCTCTGACATTTGAGGTAGTGAGAACCAGATTAGCTCCTGCGTCATCAATGATAGCCTGCAGTCGTGTCATGGATTGATTGGACTTTGGAGGGTAAGCCGGGACGGCTACCAGCCCGGCGGTCAGGCATGCAAAAAATCCCTCCACAAAATCCAATCCAGAAGGGTAAAGCAGCAAAGCTCTGTCTCCAGGGTGGAACTGTTTCGACAGTTCTTGAGCCAGGAGTTGAACGTTGTTCCATAGCTGCGAATAGGTCAGGCTCCGGGTTTCTGATTCACCTTCTTGCAAGTATCCGAGAGCTTTGCGGTTGGGGGACACCTGGGCGCGATTTTTAAGAGCGACTGAGATGCTTGGCGCGAATGTTTGCAGAGTCTGTTGTGATTTATCCTTACTCATGTTCCTCATCTGGTTTGAAGGGTGACTTCAATTTCAGCTTTGAGATGAACAATAAGGACTTTTGTTGCAGGTTCCTATTCCCACGAAGAGCATAAAAAAACCTACCCCGACGGGTAGGTAGCGCATCTTTCAGATATGTCAGGATCGGCTTGCAAAGTTTCAGCCCATCTACTCATCGACTTCTCTTTTCCTGGACCGTCGGGAGCTGTAGGTTTTCCACCGGTTGTGTACCCAAAACCAGTTTGCCGGATCTTTCCGGATTGCCAATTCGTACTGGTCATTGATGTCCTGGGTGATGGACTTGGCTGACCGGCGTGTTCCATCTTTTTTGTACAGTTGAATTGCCGGGAAAAATGTAATGGTCCATCGAGCAAAACCTGTTCTGAAACAAACTCCGACTCGGAGCGGACGATCATATCGCAGGGCGAAAATTGCTGGAGCTGCAGACGTTAAACATTCCCGTCCGAAAAACAAACTGGTTACGCCACCGTTCGCCATTCTCTGATCAGCTAAAAGACCGAAAAAGCATTCTGGATCCCGCAAGCGTTCTTTTACAACAGAACCATCAAAGCGCCGTTCCAGAAACTCACATCCTGATAAAGATCGTCCTTGTTGAATCAGATTATTCAACCGCGTGTTAGGCAAACCTCTGTAAGTAGTAGCAAATTTTTTCCATCGAGCCACACGTCCTGCCCAGGCGAAAATTTCGAAGTTTCCAAAATGCCCGATGGCAAACAACGTCGCGTTTAAGCCGTTGGCTGGTTGGCATAACATGGGCGATGGGCATTGAGGATTTTGGTCCAGTTTGATCTTCATTATCTTTCGGATCCTGGATTCCGGAAGATAATGAAGCTTCACGCTGCTGGTGAATACTTCGCCGATACGTTTGAAGTTTTCCCGGGCGATCTCTTTGATTTCTTGCTTGGTATATTCTTCGCGAAACGCCAGGCGAAGATTATTTATCGCCACCTTTCTATGGCGTTTGTCCAGATAGTAAACTAATCCTCCGCCAAGACGTCCGATGAATACCAGAGCCTCGAAAGGCAGGCATCTTAGCAAAAATAGAATTGTAGCAGCAAAAATGTAAATGATGTAATCAGCAATGGACTTGCCAAAGTTTATCTTTTCGCTGGTTTTGCTTTTGGACATGAATGGTAGGGTGAAAGGTTCTTTATCAGCGGAAACAGATCTGGCGCACGCAGTCATGGAAATCTTTGGCGCCGCTGAGGATTTTTATTTCAACCCGCATGAATAAAATAGGAAGCGGATAATTGTCGGAGGGAGGAATGCGGACCGCGTCTTTTTGGGTTGTGACGACCATTTCGGCGCCGCGTTTGACACTGCGTTGCATCATTTTATCGATCTCACTTTCCTCAAATCGGTGATGGTCTGCAAAACGTTTGGCATAAACCAAATCCGCTCCCAGTCGTGTCAGGCTGTTTTCAAAGGACTCAGGCTGAGCAATTCCACTGAGACTGGCGACTTTCTTTCCATTTAAATACTCCAGATCAAATTGTTTTCCAGCCCCATTACTTTCTTGCAGACGCTCAAAATACATTGGGTGATGGACGCATTCAATGATCCGGGCACGGGGATTGTTTTTTGCAATAATACTTCGTAATTCATTGGTGTTTCCGTCGCTTTTCGTAATGAAAACGGTCATCGCACGCTTGAGATGAGCCGGGGGCTCTCTGAGTGTTCCTCTGGGCAAAAGGTGCCCGTTTCCAAACGGATCCTGACAATCAATCAGAACAATGTCGTGTCGACGTCCTCGGAGTTTCCAGTATTGAAAACCATCATCCAGAAGCAGCGTGTCGCATCCGAGTTTTTCAATGGCGTAACGTCCGCTTTTCACCCGATCTTTATCGACGAGAACGACGACATTCTTCAAATTACTTGCCAGCATATAGGGCTCATCGCCGGACATCTCCACATCCAGAAGAACATTTTTTCCATCAGACACCACTCGTGGTGGTGTTTCGTCTTCAAGAAATAATAATTTATTGCGGAGTCGGATTTTGAACGGTGTGGGTTTGGATCTGTATCCACGGGAGAGTATCGCGACTTTGCGTCCTTCAGCCTGTAATTCCCTGGCAAATTTTTCTACGACTGGAGTTTTGCCGGTCCCTCCCACAGACAGATTGCCGACGGCGATGACCTGAACTCCGAGAGTTGAATCACGAATAATACGAAAGTCGTATAACAAAGCTCTCGTTTTAACGATGCCATGAAATAATTTGGACAACAGGAACAGTCCAAATCTCAAAGTCTCTGCGCGTTTACCCCTGCGCTGTCCTGAAATGACTTCCAGGACAAACGTTTCCACATTTTCGCTCCAGCCTCTGAGACGGTCTTGCATCCGCTGATTACTTTGCCAATGGCGATCGGAACGGACAAGAATCTTTTAGTGAACCCTGTTTTCACAGTTCCCGGTGAAAAGTTCGTCTTGTCCAATTGTTTCGATAACTTTACAAATAAGACTTAGCCGTAAACAGAATAATATCATAGACCGTAAGTTTCACTTTGACCCAAGCCAAAGTGAAACAATTCAGGTAATCAATAGTGGATTTTGACTATCAAAATCCGCGCCTGTTTAAGGTATTAACTCAAGGGTATACTTATGAAAAGCCGTACTTTTCTGGTTCAAAAGATTCCGCTACGGGATCAATTTTCTGGCTCTCCACGTTCTTCCTGGCGCCGTCTGGGAATCACTTCACTGGCCTTTTTGGGATTGGTCGCACAATCCCAGGCAACAGCGCTAGTGAGTGATCCTGCAGACATGCTGGATCCAAGTGGAGACATCACAAGCATTTCCGCTAATGTTGTAGGGGATGCATTGCAACTCACCATGACGGTAGCAGGATTCGCTGCGCCAACGGTGGAGCAAACAGCTGAGGGCATGTCCAACAGGTATTACTACCACTGGCTGCTCGACACGGACAATAATCCGGCAACAGGTCGGAGTAATGCAGAATACGAAGGCAATCCCACCAATCTGAGCTCTCCAATTGGATCTGATCTAGTCATTCAGGTCGGGTGGAGGGATGGAAAGCCTAACGGGATTATGGCTTATGATCCTGCTGACGAGGACACCGCCATCGTTCAGGATTTTTCCGTACAGGCCGCTGGAAACACACTGACTGCGTTGATCAGTCTGGATTCCCTCGGACTGGCTCAAGGACAGACCGTTGCCTTTTCTGCTTTTCAGGAAGGCGCATCCGATGGTTGGGCGACTGACTGGATCGAATCGTCGGTGATGACGCTCAATGGGCATGGAGCTGGTTTTGCTGAAGTGTTCGATCCGGTGGATATGCTGGACGGCAGCGGCGACATCACCGGAGTTCAGGCATTTGTCCAGGGGGATTTCCTTAATTTGTCCATGACAACTGCCGGATTTGCCGGACCTACCGTTGCTCAGACTGAGGAAGGCATGTCCAACCGCTATTACTATCACTGGTTACTTGATACGGATAACAATCCGGCCACCGGACGCAGCAATGCCGAATATGAAGGAAATCCTACCAATCTTTCGACACCGATTGGAGCCGATCTGGTGGTTCAAGTAGGATGGAGGGATGGAGCGCCCAATGGAGTCATGGTGTATGATCCAGCCGATGAAGAGAATGCCATCGTCATGGATTTTTCCTATCAAGTTTCTGTGAACACGCTCAGCGCCCGGTTGCCATTGGAAGCATTGGGATTGGCCCAGGGGCAAGCAGTAGCTGTGGCGGCCTTTCAGGAAGGCGCGTCGGACGGTTGGGCGACTGACTGGACCGAGTCTTCGACTTTGGAATTGAATGGCGGTGGATCAGGCTCGATCGCTGTTTTTGATGAGGCTGACATGGCCGACAGTAGCGGTGACATTACTGGTATTCATGCCGAAGTCTCAGGAGATTTACTCCATCTCTCAATGATGGTTGCTGGAATTGTAGCTCCAGGTGTGGAACAGACACCGGAAGGAATGAGCAATCGTTATTATTACCACTGGCTGTTGGACACAGATAACAATCCGGCCACCGGACGCAGTAACAGTGAGTACGAAGGCGAGCCAACCAACCTGGCTAACCCGATCGGAGCAGATCTTGTAGTCCAAGTGGGCTGGCGTGACGGAGCGCCGAACGGGGTCATCGTTTATGATCCGGCCGATGAAGGTTCCAACATTGTCGAAGATTTCAGCTTTCAAGTTGGAGGAAATACGCTTGAAGCCTGGATCCCATTGGAAACTCTCGGATTGGCGACCGGACAACAAGTCGCTGTTTCAGCATTTCAAGAAGGAGCTTCAGATGGATGGGCAACCGATTGGATCGAGTCCGCCGTTCTGGAACTGGTAGCAGCGAATTCAGGTGGATCTGTCAGCATTGCTTCCGGTTATGTAATGGACCCCGTAGATATGCTCGACAGCAGTGGAGATATTACTGGCGTTCAGGCATTGGTGATTGGGGATAATCTGCATCTGGGGATCACTACCGCCGGGTTTGCCGCTCCAAGTGTGGACCGCACTCCGGAAGGTATGAACAACCGTTACTACTACCATTGGCTGTTGGACACCGACAACAATCCGGCCACCGGACAATGCCTTTGTGGCGCTGTGAATTTCCGCATTTCGGGAGAGTTCGAGAGCTTTTTCCTGTGCCACTGCGCCCGCTGTCGCAAGGATAGCGGTTCGGCCCATTCGGCAAACTTGTTTTCGTCCACTGCCAAAATCACCTGGCTGTCAGGCGAGGAAAACATCAAGACGTTTC
>JAUIHU010000209.1 GCA_030432175.1 Verrucomicrobiia bacterium
GTTGGCCTGCTCGTAGTTGGTGTGCTTGGTCCAGATTCCCAAATCTCCCAGATGAAATACGTGATCTCCCCCAAGCACGACAATAGTATTATCATCCAGTTCCAAACGTTCCAGTTCATTCAATACCTGACCAATCTGAGCATCCACAAAACTCATACTGGCGTAGTATCCGTGAATGAGTTTTCTTTTCAAAGGTTCACTGAAGGGATCCGACTTTTCTTGGTGGACCGGTTTGTAATTACTGATCTCACCGCCCCGTTTTCCAGCCACTCTTGGGGCTCCTTCAGGCAATTTCTCATGTTCGGGCATGGGTAGCTGCGCTGGATCATACAAGTCCCAGTACTTTTTAGGCGCGCTGAAAGGCAAATGAGGTCGGGCGAATCCGGCGACTATGAAGAATGGTGTTCCATCCTGCTCACGTCTATTCTTGGCAGCTTGGAGCCTTTTTATGGTTTCAGCAGCAACCCGACCATCCGCGTATTTAATATCTTCAACATCTGGTGACTCAAAAGCTGCGCCGCGTGGAAGAGATCCAATTTCCCCAAGTCGCTGATTGGTAAAGTACGCTTCCTCACGTGTGAGTTGTCCGCCGTCTGTGCTGGCAGGATCGAGATACTCAATCACTTTGTCATGGAAATGCGGAACACTGAAAGACTCCGGATCCCCTTCATTTCCATGTCCTATATGAAAGACTTTTCCGAGTGATTCAGTCCGGTAACCACCATGCTTTGCAAAATATTGCGGCATCGTTACCGCATCTGGAAGCGTCCGGCGAAGATGACTCCCCAAACCATACAGTCCTGTCGCAGTGGAGTGGGATCCGAGCATCAATGTGAAACGGGAAGGCGCGCAAACCGCCTGATTGCAATAGGCCAGATCAAACCGCATTCCCTCCCCGGCCAGGCGATCCAGATTTGGCGTTTGGGCAATTGGATCTCCATATGCGCCAAGAGCGGGTTTCAGATCATCTACGAGTAATAACAGAACGTTGGGACGATTAACATGGGTTTCGGAGGCGTCTAATGTCGGAAGTAATAAAGAAAAAAACGCCAGACGCTGGAGCATTCGGTTACTTAAAATCATAGGACAATGGATTGAGTATATTTCAGCAACCCATAACCTCAAACCTTGCTGTAGCGCAACCCAAATTTCTTATACCCGCAGTTACACATCAGCATTCATCAGATGCAAGAACCTCGCCCCAGCCTAATGCTAATATATTGTTAATTGAATCAAAAATTTGACAAATTAAAAAATCTTTATATCTGATCCTATCTACATTATCACTCGATTAAATAAAGTATTTATCAGCGCCCTCGACGATTTTTTCGTTGTAAAGGATCCCAAAATTCAATGTTGATATCCGTCGAAGTCCGGATCGGGTCGCTTGGAGGATTGATTGCCTCGTCTTGACGAGTCTCGCTATGTCCATCGTTGAAAACGACAACGCCTGTGCCCTGATGACGGTTGTTGTCGATTCCCTCCTTTGTATCTGCGCGTCCCATTCCTGCTGTGGGCCACCAAAGACTGCTGCTCCAGTTACCATTAGGCTTTGGCATTGTATCCCCAACCGCCAGGTTCATTGCGGGCTTGAGAATTGACGATCTTTTGAAGGTGGGTTCACTCACGATGCGCCATAAGATCGATTGACGTGAATAGGGATGGAGTCCGAGAAAAAATGCGTTATAGCCATAACCCACCTTGTGAGCATCAAACCTCCACTCCCACTGGACTCCCAAATCCTGCCGACGCCCTTTCAAAGACGGGCAATGAAACAATTTTGTATTCCGTTCATTATTCAGGATCGTCGTGCCCCACCAGTCATCCGGATTGTTTGTGGTTCCGCGAGTGTTGTTATTGCGATGTGGAGGGAACACATCTTCATTATCCTCGGTGTACAATTGAAGCATGATTCCAATCTGGCGCAGATTGTTCAGGCAGGATATGCGGTGAGATTTTTCTTTGGCTTTCGCCAGCGCCGGAAGCAACATCCCTGCAAGAATGGCTATGATCGCAATCACCACCAACAATTCGATCAGTGTAAAACCAGCTCGAAAACGTCTCATAACACTTGGATCAATGGAAAGCATTAACATCGCATTCTAAAGGTTAAAATCATACTCGCAATACTTTAAAATCTTTAAGTTTATCAAAATTTTATTCGTGGATTTCTGTCGGAGTCGAAATAATAGGTTCAAACTTGGAATCCAATCCAATAAGAGACTTTGATAAATGAACGAACCATCGATTAATCCATGGCTGACCCAGCCTCCTCAATCAGACCCAGCTCAACTACTGAGATTTCGTGACCGACAAAATGCAGCGGAACTGGTTGCTGCGGCTCTATTACATCTTGATTTTTTCAGCTGGCTAAATGAGAACCCAAAATCCGACACCCAACAAATACAAGCGGTCTATGATTTCCAACCACGTCCATTGGATGTCATGCTGACTCTGTTCCGAGCCAGTGGGCTGATCCGTACTTTGCACGGCGACCGACATGAGTTGACGGACCTGGGCGCTGAAACTCTGGTCAAAGGATCCCCATGGTATCTGGGACCTTACTACGAGCCACTGCGTCACACCCAATGTACCACAGATTATCTAAAGGTTTTAAACACAGGAAAACCAGCAAACTGGCGTTCTGAACAGGATGGGAAGGATTGGCACGAGTCCATGCTAACAGATGAGTTTGCCAAATCTTTCACAGCGCTGATGAACTGCCGTGGACTGGCTCTTGGACAGGCTCTGGCTTCGGTCCTAAGGGTCAATATGGCGAATCGTAAAAGATTCCTTGATGTAGGCGCCGGATCCGGAATCTACGGAAGCGCTCTTGCTGCTGCTTTCCCGCACCTGACCGGGTACGCCTTGGAACAACCCCCAGTCGATGCCATCACTCGACAGGAAATTGCAAACCACGGTCTAAGTGGTCGCATTGAAACCGTTACGGCCGATATGTTTAAAGATCCCTGGCCCGACGATGTGGATACCATTCTGCTGTCCAATGTCCTGCATGATTGGGATTTCCCCGAAGTTCGTCGCATCATTGAAAAGTGCAGCGAGACTTTACCCCAGGACGGACTATTGGTCATTCACGAAGCCTTCATTGACAATGACAAAACCGGACCACTACCTGTGGCTGAATACTCTGCGTTGCTGATGAGTATTACCCAGGGGAAATGCTACACTCCGGCGGAATATGGTTCGATCCTGGAGGAAATCGGCTTCAGTGTTGGACCTTACCTGGACACCACTGCTGACCGGGGCATGATGACGGCGATAAAAAAATGATCCCAAATCTATTTCAAAACATTACAATCTCCCCATGAAACTCACCCATATTCTTCTGGCGCTCTCAGTTTGTGCGCCGTTCGTCCAAGCAGAAAACTGGACCCGATTCAGAGGGCCGACCGGACAAGGCTACACTGATGAGTCCGGACTACCTACGGAATGGTCTGCGGATTCCAACATTAAATGGAAAACTGCCATCCCTGGCAATGGCTGGTCCTCACCAGTGATCTGGGGCGATCGCGTTTTCGTTTCCACTACAACGGAACAGGATCAGTCCTGTCGGGTCATTTGCGTGAACCGTGAGTCAGGAAAAATCGAATGGAACGTTGAAGTCTTCCGGCAAACACCCGGACGCAAGGAAGGTCAGAACTCGTACGCTACACCAACCATAGCCGTAGATTCCTGCCATGCATACGCGGTGTTTGGGAATGGCGGAGTCGCTGCTCTGAAACACACGGGACAAATCATTTGGGTAAATCTCGAAGTGGAGTTTTACAGCCGCCACGGACTCGGCGCATCTCCCATTCTCTGGAAGGATCTGGTCATCATGCCCTATGACGGCAGCCAACGTGTCGACAAAGCCGGTAACTGGCCGAACAATCCACCTAATGAAAAAGTAGGATGGCAGATACCCTGGGACAAGGCGCGCATCGTCGCACTGAATAAGAACACTGGTATTAGGGAATGGGTCGCCAAACGTGGCATGTCACGGATCGCTCACATCACGCCTATTGTAATAGAGAATGATGGACGCCCTGTGATGATCAGCGCTGCCGGGGATGTGATTCAGGGCTTCGACCCGGCCAATGGAGAATTGATCTGGACCTGTTACAGTCAAGGTGAAGGAGTCACACCTGGATTTGCCATCGGCGATGGCAAAGTATTCACCTCATCCGGATTTGAACGAACCACTCTCCGCACCGTGCGTCTGGGAGGCAAGGGCGATGTCACCGACACTCATATCGCCTGGGAACAACGCAAGGGTGTACCGACGATGTCATCTTTGCTCTACGCCGAGCCGTATGTTTATGCCGTCACCGATGGCGGGATTGTTACCTGTTACAAAGAAGATGATGGAGAAATCGTTTATCAGGAGCGAATCGGTGGAAGGCACAGCGCCTCTCCGGTATTGATTGACGACAAAATTTATTTCCTGTCTGAAGAAGGAGAAACCACGATCATTCCTGCCGGCCCGGAGTTCAAGATTCTCAACCAAAATCGGTTGAACGATGAAACTACCCGAGCCTCCATTGCCGTGTCGCAAGGAAACCTGTTTATCCGAACCCAAAATACATTGTTCTGTATTGGAGATTGATGGATTCAAATCATATGTTGGCAAAGAAAACCATACTTATCAGCGGAGCCAATCGTGGCCTTGGATGGGAAACATCTCGAGTCCTGGCTGAGCGAGGCTGGAATGTATTACTGGGAACTCGTGAAGCTCAACTTCACGGACAATCCGTCAAGGAATTCGAAGTGAACGGAAACGCCACCTGGATTCATCTGGATGTGTCAGCATCAGAAAGCATTCAATCCGCTGCACAATGGTTGGATCAACAAGTAGGGAAGCTGGATTGTCTGATCAACAACGCCGGGATTTATCCGGACGCTGGCAGGACGATCACGACCATTCCTCGTCAGCAAATGGCACAGACGTTCAACACCAATACCTTCGGAGCTTTGGAATTGACTCAGGCCTGCCTGAATTTGTTGAAGCGATCCAAAGCTCCCAAAGTCATCAATGTCTCCAGCGCCATGGGGCAATTGGAAGGGATGTCCCCCGCTTTCCCCAGTTACAGTCTCTCCAAACTGGCCATGAACGGATTGACACTCATGCTGTCCAGTGAACTGGCAAGCGCAGGAATCGCCGTCAACTCCGTCAGCCCTGGCTGGGTACGCACCGACATGGGCGGTCCGAACGCCGACCGCAGCATAGAAGACGGAGCCAAAGGAATCATTTGGCTGGCGGATGAGGCCTCACACGACCTGACCGGAAAGTTTTTCAGAGATGGAAAAGAACTGTGCTGGTGACCCTTCCAACGCTTTGAATGATTTTTCTGGACCAGTCTGAGTTAAATTTCATCTCAAAGCTAAATTTGTAGTAATTAAGTACTAATTGTATTCTCACAACCCAAATCAACCCATGAAATCAAAACGACTGCTTCAGATAATAGGCGTTGGGGCCGTTTGCGCCCTGCTACCGTCACAAGCCCTTCCAGCTGCCATTCCTCCTGAACCGCAACATGAAACTTTTCCGGATGAATTCAGTGTCCTGGATTACTGGTCGCCGACTTGGGGAACTTTTCCTTTGGTGGATTGGAGTTCTGAAGATGTGGACAACGCAACTGACTCCGGATCTCTGAAAATGACAGGTGATTACTTTACGGCTGCGGATGACGGTTGGGAACAAATGGTCATCACCCGCTCATTTGAAGAGCCAATCATTGGAGGTGAGCACACCAGTATCTCGGTTATGGTGAAAGTGACTGAGGACTCTGCGCCAAATCTGGATGGCAATTTTGGATATTTTGAGTTGAAACGCACCGACGGTTCCACGTTTGGCGGAGTGAATCTGACCGAGCAAGATTGGACTGAAGTAGTGTTTGAACTTTCAGCCACGGAAGGAGATATTAATGGATTGATTGTTCAATGTGGTAGTTCCAGCTATCAGGGCAACGTATCGGTTTTGATGGATAATCTGACCTTTGTTCCAAGAGATACTCAAACCGGAGAAGCCCCTCCACTGAGTTTGAGCCGCATAGAAAGTTCAGAAGGTTTGCGTCTTACAGCCAGCGCTTTTGGCCAGGCTTACCAACGCCAGAATATCGCTTTCCTACCTTCAGAAGATTGGTTCAATGGCATCTATTGGGGCGACACAGTAGACCCAATGACGTATTCATTAACTTGGGCAGATTTCCCGGATCGAAACGATCACGCAGGTTTTCAAGGTCATTTAATTCTGACTGTCGACGGAGGCGGATCAATCACACCGGATTGGAATGATCCGAATGTCATTCTACTGGAATTCCAATACGCCAACTGGCCCGGCCCTGACGGCGAAGCAGGCACAGACGATGATGCGATGCGCGCCCGAGTTCGTTTCCTCCATAAAATTTATGAGGATCAAGGAAACGCCATGCTTTACCGGACCGATCCTGCGAATGGTCCAGTAGGATTTCTAGGGGAAATATTTTCGGACGATATGAATGGAACATGGTCCTTAACCTTTCACGATCTGTTCAATGCAGAAATCACTGCGCCGGACGGTTCTTCTGTCAGCATTGAACTTCCACAAGAAAGTGGGGAAGTGTTTGACGGATCAATATCTCTGTTCGGAATAGCAGCTCTGGTAGGCGTCCAACCCAACTCTGAAGACAACATAGGTCAGTTCGCAACACTCACTAATTTCTCTATCAACAAAGGAGCCAC
This sequence comes from Verrucomicrobiia bacterium, assembly GCA_030432175.1. GTDB lineage: Bacteria > Verrucomicrobiota > Verrucomicrobiia > Limisphaerales > JAUIHU01 > JAUIHU01. Next base: position 6,721 of record JAUIHU010000209.1, read on the forward strand.
AGAATTTGTGAACGATGACTTTACAGCGGAAGAAATCAATCCAGACCAATGGATCGTGCGTGCTCAAGACTCTACAGGTATTTTTTTGACACCAGCCGACTTGAGCTGGAAACTGAGTTGGCCACTTCCGGACGACGGGTATCTTCCTGTCATGAAAAGCGATCTGAACGATATCTGGTCACCAGCTCCACCCGCACGACAAATAGGAAACGCACGCCAGTTATTATTACGTTCGAGCGAATTACCCTCAGAAGAACAAGCATTTTTCGGACTTCAGCCGATTGATTAAATCAGATAATCAATCTGTTAAAAGCCGATCGAGATCGATTCCTCTAAATACCAATTAACTGGATCCCACTTGAGAGAGCAACCTCAATCGAGTGGGATTTCTTTGTCTCTCTCCCTGCATTTTCTGATTCGTTGCAAATGAAAACAGGCGAAAGATGCTACAGCTACACCCACTGCATCCGCCCCCAGGTCATTGAGATCAAATGTTCGCGAAGGAATAAAAATCTGACTCAATTCCTCCAGCACAACGAAAATAATTACCCAAAAAGCTCCGTTATAAATTCGATAATTACCAAAAGGAATCAAACGAAAACCTGAAGCCATAATTGCCAATAGAGTCAGCATGCCAAAAAGTCCGGCATG
>JAUIHU010000210.1 GCA_030432175.1 Verrucomicrobiia bacterium
CCGGATTCTTTTGGTGGCAGGGAGATCGCGACAGCCGTAGTGAAGCGTTATCCAGTCACTACGAAGAAAACCTGGTCAACCTCATTAAACAGTTGAGAAAAGAATTCAACGCTCCCAACGCCAATTTCGTAGCCGCTTCACTCGGGCAAACCAGCAAAGACGACACCGACAATAGCAAAAAAATTCTCGAAGCCATTATGGCAGTGGACGGCAAATCCGGGAAGTATTCGGAGTTCAATGGAAACGTCGCAGGTGTTTACACCCACCCTTTGTCCAAAGGCGGAAGCTCTGGTGGACATTACAATGGCCATGCTGAAACTTATATGAATGTCGGAGAAGCCATGGGAAAAGCCATGTTGCAACTGATGAAGGATGAATAAAGTCCAATATGATTTCCCAAACGCCCACCAGAAATGAAATTCTCAAATTATATTGTAATGCGGTTATCAATTTTAGGTTTAATTGTAATTTTGACCAGCTGTGGAAAGCAGATTGAGCCATCCACCGAAAATTCAGCCTCTCCTGAAGTGAAGACTTCAGCATCCAGTGAGGACGAGAATTCTGCAGAGCTAGAATCGGCATACGATCCAGACTACGGATTCAGTTTTGAATTCAACTCAAACGAATGGAACTATGCGCCAGTGCCGGTATCTATTCTTGGAGAGCCGGTTGTTGTTCTGACGAATGGTCCTCAATTGCCAGCAATTATGGTCGTATTTGTGAGATCTCAGCTGGACTCCGAACCAGTCACAGACGCTCGAATGGAGTCACTCTCAGAGAAATTAACAGGCATGGCGCCAGCCATCGGAGCAAAAGTCATCAGCAATGAAATTCAGGAGGTTGCTGGACGCAAAGCCGTTTCGCTTCAAATTTCTGGTCCAGGAACGGGTGTTGCTATCGGCGCTGGGCCTACACCAACGACTCAGCATTGGTATGCTTTTCCACGTGGACAGGATTTGATCGTCTTTCAGTTAACCACGGCCAGCGACAAGCTTGATGATTCCTTCGAGAGCTTTCAAAAAATGGTGGAATCAGCAACCATCGAAGACTCTCGTTCCCAACGGGAAAATCCGATATTCGAAAATTCCGACATTGGACTTAGCATTTCTTACCCATCCTCCCCTTGGGTCAGAGGCGGATACGAACTGGGGGATTTCCTGGTTCCTGGCTATTGCCTGAGATTGTGGTCCGCGCCTTCGAAAAACAGAACCACAGACAACGGCACAACCGCTTATGCCAATCGTTTGGCAATGTTCATGCAATTTCCAGATAAAGCTTACACACCTCAGGAATTGATCGACATGAGCATTCCTGGCCTGACTCAAACCGGAGCCAAAGTGGTTACCAATGAAATCCGTGAAATCGCCGGCAAGCAAGCCATGTGGCTGTTGGTTGAAGGTACCAGCAAATCTGGAGCCAACCTGACGGGCCAGGGAGATGTGCCAACACGCCAGTTATGGGTGGCAATCCCACGTGTCCACAACGGCGCCAATCACAATATTGTTGTCTTTCTTCTGAACGCACCTTCTGAGGATTATGACGAGTGTGAGAAGGAATTTAAGGGAATGCTGGAGACGCTTGAGATTGAAGATTAAAAATTATTGAAAGAACTTAGAAACAAACATTTTTTTTTTAATTCAGGTTATGGATACAACTAATCCCTCAATTCCTTGCAAATTTTAGGGAATCTCCATCGCCATTCTCAACATGGGCAGCTCCCTAAAATGTCCGTCCCGAGCTGCCAGCTCACCACCAGATTGCCGCGCTTGCGCTGCTATCCAAATGTCATTGGTGGGAATCGGTTTTCCCTTTTCTCTCAAGTAAATTAAAAATTCCGCATAGATCTCCGCAGTGTGGTGATCGACTACAGCGACCTCTACGTGAGGATTCAGCAGAAAATCCTTCAGCTTCTTGCGGTTTTCTATTCGGCGTCTTCCTTTTAGAAAACCGAATTCCAACTCCCCTAAAACCACACTCGGAATGATCACTCGATCAGCCGTCGCAATGTTACCAGACCACTTTCCACTCCTTCGCCAATCGCTGTAGGCATTGGTATCCAAAACAATGATCACTTCCATAACTCAGGATCAACCGTATTGAAAATCTCCATTGTTTCTTCCCAATCCTCTCCAAAATCTTCAGGAGAATCGGCCGCAAACTTCTCCAGACCATTTTTTCTTTGCGAATCATCAACGCCCAACCCCTTCGCCAAAGCATCCAACAGCACGGTATTCATGGAAACTCCTCGCTCTGCTGCGACGGCTTTTGCTTTTGCCACCCAACTTTCATCCACTCTTCTAACCGTTAACTGCGTCATGCATGCATATTAACCCAATAGTGCATGCAGTCAAGATTGTGAAATTACTCTGCCGCCTTACAAAGGAAATCCAAATTTTAGAATTTCTTCTGTCAAACCACCTCCGGGCGCTTCAGGGTACTTCCGTTGAAATCAAACCATCCCGAAGCAAAACATGGCATTAGAAGGTAAAGCAAGAAGACTGGCGATTCTTGAACTGAATGTCGCCTTTATTATCTCCTCGGGCGCCGCTCTTTTTGCCAAGATTATTCCAGCCTCAGCCGCTTTGATCACTCTCGGCCGATGCGTGGTTGCTTCGATAATTCTTTGGATTTTTATCCGTTTTCACGGTGCGTTGCCGAAGTTGGAGACGCGTAAAGTTCGATGGTCTATTCTCATCACTGGCGTTTGTCTTTTGGGACATTGGGTAACTTATTACAAAGCAATTCAGGTTTCCTCAGTTACTGTGGGGATGGTGGCGGTTTATACTTATCCATTAATCGCATCTTTACTGGAGCCATTTTGGGAAAAAACGAGGTGGGATAAATCACAATTGACGTTGGGATTCATCGGGCTGATTGGAGTCGGATTTCTGGCGCCGGAGTGGAAACTGGAGAACACATCCTTCCAGGGTGTGTTGTGGGGAATCATTTCCGCTACGATTTACACGATCAGAAATCTCACCATGAAGCGGTATTTGTCCAATGTGTCTGCGGCCGGTGTTTTATTTTATCAGCTCTCAATCTCTTCCATTCTGCTTTTGCCTTGGGTAACACTTGAGGGACAGGTTCATCTTCGCCTGCAGGATTGGTGGGCTTTGTTGGCTTTGGGCGCCCTTTTCACTCCGTTTCATCACAGCCTGTTTGCCAGGGGATTTCAACGGTTTCCGATCAGTGTCATGAGTCTGATGTCAACTGTTCAACCAGTGTATGGAGCTATGCTGGCAATTTTGCTTCTTGGCGAAACACTTCACTGGCGAACCATCGTCGGTGGCAGCATGATTCTCTTCGTTGCCGCCGCCGCGTCAATTCAAAGAGGCCAAAAAGTAGCGGAGAAGATGGATGAAAACTCCCCAGCAAAATAGGGAATGCAGTTATTCAATGGTCCAGGATTCAGCAGTTCTGCTTTCTACCTCTGCTTGAGTAGTTGGAATTGATGCTCCGTTTGCCAGTCCAACTACATTGTGAACAGGACACCAAACTGCCACTTCCAAAGGGTTATCCATGTGAACGTGTGAGCCAGTTCTAAGTTTATAAAAGGGATCTTCAGGAGACAGCAGATCCCATGTCTCAGGTTCTGAAGATTCCAAGACTAATCGAGTGGATTGATCCATATTCGATGGGCAGAAAAGAACTACTGGATTGGTAAAGATTTCCTGCATCATTTTGTAATATTGTAATGGATTCAAATCATCACCTTTTCCATCTATCTCATTGGATGGAGATACTTGCCAAGGGTTTCGACCGTTGTTTTCGACCATATATATTCGGATGGCATAATTGATTTGTTTAATCTTGTTTATACAGGCGTCCATATTTTCATCCTGAGTTACATTGGCTTCAATATCTTCATTTTTATTGGGTAATTTTCCTTCGGTATCTTTGGGTTCAGACTGCTTATTACTGCATCCAGTGAGTACGCTTATCAGCGATGTGATTAGAAAAAATTGTTTCATAGAATTTTGGATATAGGGATTGCGATGAGGAATTAAAAAGTGAGATTTGCTGTGTACCAAGTTTTGAACAAGGTGTGGGCACGGGAAACTCCACTTTAAGTTATTCGGTGATCTCAAATTCTATGTTTCCGAGTTCTCCAAAATTGGCTTCATATTTCCCGGGTTTCGCTGCTCGTATAGGGCCGAGCGCTCCACCCAGGATAACCTGCCCACGTTGTATGGTATAACCTTGCGCAATGGTCTGATTGACGATTTTCAACAAGTTTCCCCATTGTCCCCGATGCGCTGCCGAACCCTTTACGGCGTGCTCTAAAGATCCTTCATGGTGGAGTTCTATTTGGAGCTTGTCCGGGTCGATGGTTTGGGCTGCGACTCTTTTTCCGACAATGTAACGATGGGATCCGACATTGGCGGCAATGCCGTCAGTAACTCCTTTTCCCTTCATTTTATGAGAGTAGTTGGCTGGCAGTTCAATGACAGGAGCGATCCATTCGACAATGGACCTGAGTTGTTCTTCATTCAGTATCTCGTAAGGAACATCCGCTCCGAAAAAGTATCCAATTTCGGTTTCTACAGCGCAAGGATCAGGATCCAGCCGTGGCAGTTTCAAGTCGGCCTTGGCAGAAATCCAGCCTGAACGGAACAAGACAGCGCTCATCGGCCCCGGTAGTCCATTAGACTCCTGGGCAGATTTGGAGGCTGCGGCCCCTTTGAACCCTCCAATACGTGTTCCCGTTTCATGGATCCAGGATTCGACAAAAGCCTTTTGAGCCAAGTAAGCTGTTTCCAAATCAGCGTCGGTTTCGAAAGAACTGAGGGGCTGGAGAGTGTTTGACTGACTTAGATCCAAGGCAAATTGCTGGCCATAAATTTTCACATTTCTGGGGCGCAGATGACCTCGAGATTCCAGGAAGTCCAACCAATCACTGGTCCAGCGAGATGCGGTAAACGCCGAGTGTCGCACACCAAATCCATGTCCACCCGACTGGTAAAGGTGGAGTTCCACAGGGGTTTTGATTCCAGCCAGATGATTTAAGAGTTCAAGGCTGTTCTGGAAGGAATCGTTCATGGCATGGGCAATAAAGACCGGATTCTCGACCGAAGTCAGCGCTTCTCTGATTTCTGTTTTCAATTCTCTGGAACGCCACTCAACGAGTCCGCCAGTATAGATTAAACCAAAGAAATCCGGATCGCACCGGAGTTGGTCGAGCGAGTCGGTAGCTTCATAATTCGATGAATCGCCCAAAGCCGCCATCCTGGTTCCGATTTCGCCTCCTGCCGAAAATCCAACCACGCCAACATTGTCTGGATCGAGATCGTATTGTTTGGACAGTTTACGGATCCAACGCATGGAGCGTTGCGCATCGGAAAGACCCCAGTCCACTGGACCCGGTACGCGATATTTTAGAACAAATGCTGTGATGCCTTGCCGGTTGAGCCATTCAGCGACTTCGTAGCCCTCATGCTCTATCGCCAGCCGTTGCAGACCACCGCCAGGAATTACCAGAACACTTATTTGGGACGGATGTGGGTTGTCTGGACGAAACACAGACAGCGTGGGTTGTGAGACCTGGGTGAGCTGATAAAAGGTGCGGGGACGGTTGGGGACAATGATTTCCGGCTTTGGGGCATCGTCCGTCTCTTTGGCGCCGGGAATGGAGCAGTTCCAGATTGGGAAAGTGTTTGGAGGTGGTTCAGGGATTTGTTGCGCTTGAAGGACAATTGACCAGGCGCATAGAGCTATCATTGGATGAAACAGTTTTATTCTCATGGAAGGGTTTAGTGTAAAGGATTTGAAAAAAAAATCCAAAATTTCTTATTTAAAGCTTTTAAGCTGCAAGGCGCTTACAATAGAAGGATAAATATTCCTGTAAGCAGTCGAGTGAATAATGAGTGGAGACAAAAATGTCGCGCCTGAACCTTTATATCTATACCTTCTTTGAGGACATCAAGACCTCCTTGGTTGATCTGTCAGTCATCGTTGGTATCATTGCGATTTACCAGTTCGCCATCCTGCGTACTGTACCGGATAATTTGCCCAGCATGGTAGTGGGACTACTGTTTGTTGTCCTGGGGTTGGCAATGTTTCTTCGAGGACTGGAACTGGGCATTTTTCCACTCGGTGAAGATTTGGCCCAACAATTGGCGCGAATGAAAACGCGCGTCTGGATTGTCATTTTTGCTTTTGTGATCGGGTTTACAACAACGATTGCAGAACCGGCTCTGATAGCCATCGCTCATAAAGCGGCTCTGATCAGCGAAGGACAAATCAGTTCGATAACGTTGCGATTAGTGGTGGCGTTATCAGTTGGCTTTGCTCTGGTGATTGGCGTCATCAGGATTTTGATTAATCATCCCATACACTGGTACATTATTGCAGGGTATGTTTTGGTGATCAGCATGACGGCGTTTGCGCCTGAGGAGATTGTAGGTTTGGCTTATGACTCGGGTGGGATCACCACTTCAACAGTGACCGTGCCTTTGGTAGCGGCTTTGGGGATTGGCCTGACCAGTAATCTTAAAAACCGAAATCCACTTCTTGATGGCTTTGGACTGATAGCATTTGCCAGCGTCATGCCAATGATCTTTGTTCAAGGATATGGGATTCTGGCCTATGTGAGTTCGGGCGAAAGGGAGATCGTTGAAATAGTTCCACTCAGTGAGACGACATCAGGGAACATGGCCTGGACTTATATTGAAACCTTTCTTGGATGTGTTGGGGACGTGCTGCCAGTAGTGATAGTGATACTTTTCTTTTACTGGGGAGTGTTACGTAAACAAATTGACCAGATCGGAGCCAGGGCTGCCGGTTTTGGAGTTGTGATTCTGGGACTTTACTTTTTTGTCATAGGACTTGAGTTGGGTCTGTTCCCAGTTGGAGAAAGCCTGGCTGTCGAACTGGCAAAAACCAAGAACCTCGGTTTGATCTATAGTTTCGCATTTGCAGTGGGTTTTGCAACCACGGTAGCTGAACCCGCTCTTACAGCTATTGCTCGAAAAGCGGAAGAAATCAGTGATGGTTCCATCAAACAGAATCTGTTGCGCATTTTTGTGGCTTTGGGGGTGGGCATTGGAATCTTGCTGGGCGCATTCCGGATTATCCATGGCGATTCCATTGTTTATTACGTCATGGCTGGTTACATCGTCGTGATTATCATGACCTACTTCGCTCCGAGAATCATCATTCCCATCGCCTACGACAGTGGTGGTGTGACCACCAGCACAATTACTGTACCAATTGTGGCGGCCCTGGGACCGGGGTCCTCACGGCCATTCCGAACAATGGACAGGAACCTTTCGTTTTCCGATTGAATGGGGGCTCACCACAAGTGAACAATGGCGTATACGATGAACTCGTCGCCGGCACCTACACGCTTTCGGTGTTGGATGGCA